>JAVHVB010000001.1:0-5709 GCA_032160775.1 Pseudonocardiales bacterium
GCCAACAAGCTCTACCTCAGCCAAAGCACCGTCCGCAACCACCTCGCAGCCGTGTTCGCCAAACTCGGCGTCACCTCCCAACAAGGACTGCTCATCCTCATGCGCCGAAGCCAATCCGAACAAGGCATCCGATAACCCACCTCGGGCAAGGGCCAGGATGAAACCGGCTACCCCCGTAGTCGCCGAATGATGTCAGCTCCCGGTGCCGACGGTGAGGGCACCGGGCTGGGGGCTTTCGCCGGCCCGCCGCGCAACAGCTGCAGGAACCGTTCGAGCATCGAGTTCACCTGATCAGGCACCTCGAGCTGGATGAAGTGGCCGGCGCCAACCGTTTGACCGATGGCCAGCTCATCGACGACTCCGCTCGGAAAGTTGTCGGCGACCGTGAGTGGCATCGTTCCGGAGAGGAGCGCGAGCACCGGCGCTTTCACCCGTGCCGCGGCGCCGTGCTGGTCCCAGGTTGCGACCGACAGGAACGCCGAGGCGGCGACCTGGTCTGGCGTTTGCAGCATCTGCTCGGTGAGGGCGATCCGGCGCTCAGCATTGTCCGTTGGTATGAAGAAGGCGTCGATGATCGTCCGACGCACCGCTGCTCCGTCGGGCCCGGACATTGCCTCCGCGCCCTGGCGTAATGCTGACCGAGTGTCGTCGGGCCAGACTAGGGGCGAGTCGACAAGAACGACGGCTGAGACGAGCTCCTGGTGGTTCGCGGCCAGGGCCAAGGCCACCGATCCACCCATGCTGTGCCCGACGACTACAACCCGGTCGGTACCGAGATGGCCACACAACCACGACAGGTCGTCTGCGAAGCCTTCGACGGTGTACGCCTGATCTGGCACATCGCTTGCGCCATGACCACGCAGGTCGACCGAAATGACTCGATGGTTGGCAGCGAACCTGGCCGCCTGCGGCCCGAAGTGATGGTGGTCCCCGCTCCATCCATGCACAAAGAGCAGCGTCGGCTCGGCGTCACCTTGCTCCTCGTAGAACAGGTGCACGCCGTCGCGATCGAGAATCGTCATCGCACCGTCGCCGTTGCCGCTGCCGTCGGCCTGAGAAGCTCAGCTTCGTGAGTCTCATGGCGACGGCCGCGAGCCCGAATCAGCGTCGGCGAGTACATCGTCACGGACGGGTCGTGTAGCAACGTCCGGAATTCGTCGAGGTCCGCTTCCGTGATGGCGCCTGAAGTCAGCATGGGCGGCGCCAATTGATCAACGAGAAGTGACCACTGTGGGACGCCGACTTCCGGGTCGCCACACACGACATCGAGCCAACCTTGGGTCTCGATCTCGCACAGTCCGAGCGCGTTGAGGAGGCCGAGCAGGCGACGGCCCAACAGCTCGTCGAAGCCGGACGCGTGCATCACCGCGTACATCGCGTGGGCGACCTTGGCGTGCACGTCGCTTGGCGGTTCGCAGACAAACGCAGTCACGTTGTCGAAGTCCTCGACCACCAGCCACCCGCCCGGTTTCAAGGCAGCTACCAGCTTGGCAAGCACCTCCGCTCGGTCAGGCAGATGTTCAACGACCAGTCGGGCATGGACGAGGTCAAAGACGTCCTGGGGCAGCGGCTCGGTGCGGACGTCCATCCGCCGGACTTCCAGGTTGGGGCCGGCTACCGGCGCGGCGAGCCTGGTGTCGATGTCGACCGCCAGGACGTTGCCGGCGGCGCCGACAACCTCCGCCAATCGCAGCGCGAATTGCCCCGTCCCAGGTCCGACCTCAAGGCACCGCCACCCGGAACGGAGGCCCGCGGCTGTGCAAAAGGCGAGCGACGCGTCGTCATACGGAACGGTCAGCGAGTCGAGTCGCTCTCGCTCGTGCTGCCAAGCGTTGTCAAGCACGTAGTTGGTCATGATCACATCCGCTCATCGAATCCGTCGGGTGGAGGTCAGGCGTCGCCTGTCGTTTTGCCGAGCGCAAACGTGGTGAGGATTCCGCTCGCATTTGCAGCCTGAACGGCTTCCATACGTGAGGATGCGTCGAGCTTTGTATAGACATTCGCGAGATGGCGTTTGACGGTCGCCTCGCTGATGTACAGCTTGCGGGCAATCTCGCGATTGCTCTTCGCGGCCGCGACCAACGACAGGATCTCGAACTCGCGTGCCGACAGCAGTCCGGTGCCGACGTCCTGCGGTCCTCGGCCGAAACCGACCGCGGTCGACCGAGAAACCGCGAGTAGGACCGAGCCCTCGGCGCGTGCAGCCGTGGTGATCGCCGCCACCAACTCATCCCGGCTGGCCGACTTGATGAGGTACCCCGCAGCGCCGGCATCGATGAGGGACCGTACGAGGTCAGGGTCGTCGTGCATCGTCAGTACTACGACCCGCGTATCGGCGCTGGCCTGCGCGACTTCCTGAATGACCGACTGAGCACCTGGCCCCGGCATCTCAACGTCGAGGATCAGCACGTCCGGTTTGAGCTCGCGTGCGGCTGCGACCGCAGCGGCTCCCGTCGCAACGTCGCCGAGCACCTCGAACTTCTCAACTGTCTCGAGCAGTTCGATCAGTCCCGCCCGGAAAAGGCCGTGATCGTCGGCAACGACGATGCGGACCGGCGAACTCACGACATCTCCGTGCGTACTTGCGCGCCACCGCTTGGTAGCGAGATCGATAGGTTGACTGTCGTGCCGTTACCCGGATCGCTCGAGATCGCGAGATTTGCCCCGAGCAGATCAGCACGCTCGTACATCGACTCGATCCCAACGTGGGGCGCGCCGTTGAGTGTCGCCGCGACGTCAAATCCTGACCCATCGTCGACGATCCGCGCACGGAGTTGGTCGACATCGACGTCGATGGTGATAGCGACGTGTGCCGGTTGGCCGTGGTCGACCGCGTTGCGCACCGCCTCGCGCACGATCAAGAACAGTTCTTCCGCGTAGCTGAGAGCCAGGCCAGCAAGATCTCCCTCGATCTGCACCTCAGTGTGTACATCCGCCGGCAGGGTGTCGACGTAACGCTTCACCGCCTCGGCCAACCCGTTTGTGGCGACGTTTTCGCGAGATTGCGCAGACAGGTTGCGAATCGTGGTCAGGGCGTCGATCAGCGACTCCCGCGCCGCCACAACCTTCGCAGCCGCCCGGCTCGGATCTGAGGCTGCGTACGCGTCGAAGAGCTCGAGGTTCTGCAGACCGATGGCAACCGCAGGAGCAGCGACGTCGTGCAGTTCTCGAGAAAGTCGACGACGCTCGTCGCGATTGGTGCTCTGCGCCTTCTCGAGCAAGTAATCCACGTACGCCTTCGCGGCAGCCGACATACGCCGCAGGATCTCCGCGTTCAACGCGACGCCGGCAGTGACTTCCGGTGCCAGTACGCCGGCTTCCCGGAGTTCGTCGGCGATCGTCGGCAATGCGGCTTCGAAAATCATCGACGCAGCGCGGAGGGACTGTGATGGGTGTATGCGGGCGGAGGCGCGTGTGCGGCCAATCGTCTCGCTGATGTCCGCCCCACTACCGGACGAACCAGGCGCCTTTGCGCCGCTCAACTCGGCGTGCACGGCATCGGCTGTCCCTAGTAGCTGTCCTTTCACTTGATCCAGCGCGGCATCTCCGGCGTGCAGCAGTGGGCTGTCGGCTCGGGCCAGGAGCTCCAAGTACCGCTCCAGGATGCGTTCCCTTGCCGCCTGCCAGTCATACGAGAAGCCGCTCTCGCTCGCGTTGGGTGAACAGTGCACTGTGCCCCCCTAGACACGTCGCCTGGGTGGATTGTCGTTGCGTCGAGGAGAGATTGCGAGGGGAACCGCTGGTTCACCGCGACGGCTTCTCTCAGTAGACGAAGCCAGTACCAATCATCGTCAGGTTTGCGGCGTACTGGGTCGCCAAGAAGGCGCGGTACGGGCGACGTCGAGTTGCCCGGTCTGGCTTCGCCCCCGACACGCGACTGACAACGGCGAGGAGAAGCGACCCACCCAGCAACACCACGGCCGGCGCTACGCCGACCCCAGCTTCAACAGACCACACGAACGCCGCGGCCCCAGCGGTGATCGCCACAGCCCCCAAGAGCTGTGCTGCACCGCGGGGCCCGAAGATCACCGGCCAGGTATGCCGACCGGCGAGCCGATCACCGTCGACGTCGGAGAAGTCCTTGCTCGCGCAGCAAAGTCCGACCCACGCGGCGACAACCAACATGACAGGGAGCGTCCCTGTTTCGCTCTCGGGTGAGGCGAACCAGCCCGCGATGTAGGTGAGCGCTGCTCCCAATCCGACGATGACGCCGAACCCAACTGGCTTGTTCTTTAGGCACGGACCCGCTGAGTACGCCCAGCCGATCACCAGCAGAGCCACCCCCAGGATGGAAACAGCCGGCGCGACTAGCCAACACACGCACAATCCGACGACCGCCGAGTACTGGCACCACCGCACCGCTGCGACGCACGAAAGCTGCCCCGAGGCGATCGGACGCGCCGATCCGTTCGTCGTGTCGGAACTGATATCGCTAACCCCGTTGTAGACGTAGATGGCGATGACAAGCGGGAGCCAGCCCGCTATGACGATCAGCGCCTGCACGGTCGGGTGCCATAGCAGGCCGGTCGCTGCAACTAGCCGCATGAGGAAGACTGCCTGGACGGCAGGGCGTGCCTCTTGGACTACGTATTTCAGTTGACGCCACGCAACGAACGGTGCATGCGGGCTGTCAACCGATGTAGTTGTCGCGATGACACTGGCCATGCGACACAAGGTCTGCGCATCACCCGGCTTACCGCATCAGCCGGTACTCCCGACCCGGATACAACCTGTGGCGCATTCATCTACACCCTTTGGCCCAGGGCGATGACCCTCGGTCAGTCATATATTCAAGTCGTCACATGATCTAGCAGGGGCAGACGAGCATGACGGCTCTCACGACCAGCATCGTCGTTGTCGACGATCACAATCTCTTCCGAGCCGGGCTGATCGAACTGCTCGGCTCCATGCCGGAGTTCTCGACCTGTGGCGACGGCGCTTCCGGTGGAGAGGCGGTGATGTTGGCGGACAAGAAACGTCCCGATGTCGTCCTGCTCGACATCGAGATGCCGGGGCCCGGAGCGCCGGCAACCATCCGCAAGATCGTCGAGGTAAGTCCGCACACACGGGTCGTTGTGCTTACTATGCACGACGATCCCGACCTGGTTCGGAGCATCCTCGACGCGGGCGCCGCTGGCTACCTGCTGAAGAGTGCAGGCCGCGACGAACTTGTCGCCGCGATCAATGCTGCGCGCCGCAACAACAGCACCGTCCTCGTCTGCGTCTCCCGTGCAACGCTTCTCAACTTGGGTTGCAACGGTGCGGCGCACGGGGGCAACGACTTCCTCTCCAGGCGCCAGGTCGAGGTGATTCGGCACTTGGCGAGCGGTGGCAGCAATCGCGATATCGCGGCAGCGCTCCTTGTCACTGAGGGGACCGTGAAGCGCCACCTGGCCAACATCTACGCGAAACTCGGCGCTCGGTCCCGAATTGATGCCGTGAGCAAGGCGACCGAGCGCGGCATCATCGGTCGCGCTCTGTCCGAGGCAGCCGCGCCAATCAATTGACCGCGGCTGGTCGACAAGCAGGCCCTACTTGAGGGATCGTCGGCCGGAAGCGCCAGGCGCGACCGCAGATGTGCGGCGTGACGGTGCGTTTGATATTGGGCGGGAGGTGTGGGTACGGCGCCTGTTTGAAGTCGGGCAACTCGAGCCGAGAGGCGTCCGCCCGGACATGCTGGCGATAGTCCGCAGCATGCCGCCGAGGTCC
>JAVHVB010000002.1:0-3671 GCA_032160775.1 Pseudonocardiales bacterium
TGCGGCGCGCGCGGATACCAGCGTCACGAGCACCGATGAAGCCCTGGCGTTCACCGAGGGCAGCATCCCGCCGGCCGGGCCTCTGACGATCGACCAGCCGGACGTGTACTACGGCCAGTTGATGAACAACTACTCGATCGTCGGCGCCAGCGGCGAGAAGCGTGAGTATGACGCCAACGGCGGTGCCTACGTCTCGTACCAGGGCTCCGGCGGCGTCTCGCTGGGCAACTTCTTCACCCGGCTCGCCTTCACAGTGAACTGGAAGGACACGAACTTCCTGCTCAACGGCGCGGCGAGCGCGTCCGGGGCGAAGGTCATTTTCAACCGTGATCCGAAGACGATGGTGGAGAAGGTCGCGCCATTCCTCACGGTCGACGGGGACCCCTATCCGGTCGTCGCCAACGGGCGCATCACGTGGATCCTCGACGGCTACACGACGATGGCGAACTACCCGTATTCGGAGCGGCAGTCCCTCTCCGACCTGACGCACACCTCGTTGCAGCAGGGGCAGAAAGACACCCAGATCAACTACATCCGCAACTCCGTCAAGGCCACCGTCGACGCGTACGACGGCACCGTCACGCTGTATGCCTGGGAGCCAGACGACCCGGTGCTGAAGTCGTGGATGAACATCTACCCCGGCCTGGTGAAGTCGGCCGACGACATGCCGGACTCGATCAGGCAACACATCCGCTATCCGCAGGACCTCTTCGATGTACAGCGCGGCCTGCTGGCGCAGTACCACATCACCGACCCGGTCCAGGCTTACAACGGCACGGGGAAATGGCAGGTACCGGACGACCCGTTCGCCTCACGTGGCATCCCTCAGCCGCCCTATTACATCCTCGCCGCACCCCCGGGCGCGCCGGCAACCAGCGCCGCCGAGTTCCAGCTGACCTCGCCGATGGTCGTCCCGGGCGGCACCAACAACTTGGCTGCGTACATGTCGGTCAACAGCGATTACGGACCCGACTACGGCACCATCACTGTGCTCGAGGTGCCTACCGAGAACAACATCGACGGACCGAGCCAGATCGGCAACATCTTCACGAGCGAACCGGTGATATCGAAGGACATCTCGTTGCTCGGCGGAGGGCAGAGTTCGGTCCTGCACGGCAACCTGCTCACGTTGCCGGTCGGGGACTCCTTCCTCTACGTGGAACCGCTGTACGTGCAGGGCACGGGCGGCACGTCGTCCTTTCCGACGCTGCAACGTGTGCTGGTCACCTACGGGACGAACAAGGGCTACGCCGAGACGCTCGACAAAGCCTTGGCGGACTTGCAGACACCCGGCGACGTAGGCGCGTCGATCGACACGACCGGCGGGACCGTTCCGCCACCGTCACCCGTGCCAACTGGCAGCAGCAGCAGCGGCAGTGGCAGTTCTTCCCCGCCGCCACCGAACGCGACCATCGATCAGTTGCTTGCCCAGCTCGCGACGGCGCAGGCGAATTTGAACGCGGCCTACGACACGCATGATCCGGGCAAGATCGCCGATGCGCAGGCGGCGCGGGATGCGATCGTCGCCCGGCTGATCGATGCGCAGCCGACGCCGTCGCCGACGCCGGGGCCGACGAAGTAGCGCGTCAGCCGAGGCACTGAGCGGGCAGTTCGAACCAGCGCAGCGCGTCGAAGTCAGTGGAGACGACGGCTTCGGTGTCGGCCGCGACCGGCGGTGCGCCGATCGCCTCGACGAGTTCCTCGGCCGCGCCCAGGTAGCGCTGCAGCTCGGCCTCGGCGGCCCACTCGGCGTGCCGCGGATAGCTGAGCGTGCCGTCCGCGTCGTAGCTGATCTGGCTCAGCCGCAGCGACGGCTCGATGAGCCCGCGGCGGTGCCGCCACAACGCGGTCGCCACGTCGAAGCGGTAGTCGCCGAGCAGGCGGTGGCCGTGCCGCGCGACGAAGGTGACGGCGCCAATGACGTAGTCGACGACCGCGTCGGACAGGAAGTAGTTGAAGTTCACCCGGATCCAGCCGGGCTTGATGCCCTCGCAGCCGACGGCGATCTGCCGTTCGAACTCATGTGAGCGGTCGATGTCGATGCCGAGCAGATGGTGGCCGTACGGGCCGGCGCAGGAGCAGCCGCCGCGCGACTGGATGCCGAACAGGTCGTTCAGCAGCGACACGACGTAGTTGTGGTGCAGGTAGCGCCCACTCGGCGCGCGGACGACGAACGAGACGATCGAGAGCCGCTCGGCGGACAGGTTGCCGAGCACCTCGATCGCCGGTTCCGCCGCCCATGCCTTGATCGCGCGCTGCAGGAACTCGTCCTCCTTCGCCCGGATCACGTCGGTGCCCACCGCCTGCTTGAGGTGCAGGACCATCCCGGCGCGGATCGCCTCCACGATCGCCGGTGTGCCGCCCTCCTCACGCGCGACCGGATCGCGGAGGTAGCGGTGTTCGGCGGGGTTGACGTATTCGACGGTGCCGCCGCCCGGCACGTCCGGCACCCGGTTGGTGAGCAACTCGCGGCGCGCGACGAGCACGCCCGGCGTGCTCGGCCCGCCGATGAACTTGTGCGGGCTGAAGAACACCGCGTCCTTGTACGAGCCGGGCCGGCCCGGCGTGTCCGTCATCCGCATGTCGACATACGGCGCGGCCGCCGCGTAATCCCAGAACGACAGCGCGCCGTGCTCATGCAGCAGGCAGGAGATCGCGTCGGCGTCGCTCAGGATTCCGGTCACGTTGCTCGCCGCCGAGAACGAGCCGATTTTGACCGCTCGCCCGGCGTACCGGATCAGCTGCTCGCGCAGGACGTCGAGGTCGATGTGCCCGTCGGTGTCCTGCGGGATGAGCACCACGTCGGCGATCGACTCGCGCCACGGCAGCTCGTTGGAGTGGTGCTCGAAGGGCCCGAGGAACACCACTGGACGGTCGGTCGCCGGGATCGCGTCGCTGAGCCGGTGCTCGTCCTCGAGCTGGCACGGGATGCGGATGCCGAGGATGCCGATGAGCTTGTCGAGGGCGCCGGTGCAGCCGGAACCGGCGAAGATCACCGCGTAGTCGTCGTCTGCGCCGACCGCGTCGGCGATGATCGCCCGGGCGTCCTCCCGCAGCCGGGTCGTCTGCAGTCCCGTGCCGCTGGACTCGGTGTGCGTGTTCGCGTAGCGGGGGAGGACCTCCTCGCGGATGAAGTCCTCGATGAACGACAGGGCCCGTCCGGACGCGGTGTAGTCGGCATAGGTCACCCGTCGCGGCCCGTACGGGCCGTGCATGACCTGGTCCTCGCCGATGACGGAGTCGCGGATGCGTTTCAGCAGCGGGGGGTCCGGCAAACCTTCGGTGCTCACGCCGAGACGGTACGCCTCTCGACCACGAGCGCAGGGTCAGGCGGCTCGCCGGGGTTCGCGGCGGAGCGGGCGCAACGCCGACTCCAGCCGGCCCAGCTCGTCGAGCATGCCGCCGGCGGCCTGCTCCATCGTTTCGTTGGCGTGTACCCGGCCCTCGTCGTCGATGAACTGGGCGTGGAACGGGATGTTCACCGACTCCACGACCGGCACCATCCGCAGCGTGGTCACGACCTGCTTGAGCTGCTGAACCGCGCGCGTACCGGCGGCAACGCCGCCGTAGGACACGAAGCCGACCGGCTTGTCCCGCCATTCCTCGTGCAGATAGTCGATCGCGTTCTTGATCGCTGCCGGGTAGCCGTAGTTGTACTCCGGCGTGACGAA
>JAVHVB010000003.1:0-5068 GCA_032160775.1 Pseudonocardiales bacterium
CGTCCCGACCGGCATCCCGCTGCGCTACGAACTCGACGACGTGACCATGCAACCGAACCGTCCGGCCGACTATCTCGACCCGGCCGCGGCCGACGCGGCGATCGAGGCGGTCGCCAACCAGGGCAAGAAGTAACCGGATTGCATCCTCCGCGTGGCTAACTCAAGCGATAGCCCCCGCTACGGATGCAAACCAGTCAGCGGGCGACGCCGTTGGGGGCGCTGCCTGGACGCTCGCCGGTGATGATGAAGATCGTCCGGCGGGCGACGGCGACCGCGTGGTCGGCGTAGCGCTCGTAGTAGCGGCCGAGCAGGGTCATGTCGATGGCCGCCTCGGTGCCGTGCGACCAGCGCGGCGAGAGCACGAGGGTGAAGAGCTTGCGACGCAGCGCGTCCATCGAGTCGTCCTCGGACTCGATCTCCTGCGCGAGGGACATGTCGCGGCCCTCGACCACCTCGGCGACCTTGGTGACGAGCGAGCGGGCGACCTCGCCCATCTGCGAGATGACGTCGCGGGCCTCCTCGGGCACGGCGGCCTCGGGGAAGCGCAGCCGGGCGATCTTGGCCACGTGCAGCGCGAGATCACCCATCCGTTCGAGATCGGCGACGAGGTGCAGTGTGGTGATCAGCACGCGCAGGTCGGTGGCGACCGGCTGTTGGCGCGCGATCATCTGGAAGGCGCGGTCCTCGAGGTCCGAGCGCAACGCGTCGACCTTGTCGTCGGCGTCGATGACCCGCTCGGCGCGGTGCAGATCGGCGTCGAGCAGCGCGCCGGTCGCCTGGTCCATCGCGACCTCGACGAGCCGGATCATCTCGAGAACGCCGACGCCGATTTCGTCGAGTTCGTCATGGTAGACGTCACGCATGCCTGGACCTTCCGTTCTCCGGGCAACGGCATGGTGCGCACGACATGAACGCCCGCGGTCCCAAAGGTGAACAAACCGTGGCCGGACCCGCGGCTGTGCCGTCCCTCGTGCCACCGAACGTAGCATCGTTGTGTGCTCGTGCTGGGGATCCTCGGGGCTGTCGCCGCCCTGGCGGCCGGCCTGACCGCGGGCGTCCTCATCGGCCGCCGTCCGCGTCCAGCCGCCGATCCGGAGCGGGCGCTGCAGACGATCGAGCCGCCACGGCGGCGGTCG
This sequence comes from Pseudonocardiales bacterium, assembly GCA_032160775.1. GTDB lineage: Bacteria > Actinomycetota > Actinomycetes > Mycobacteriales > Jatrophihabitantaceae > Jatrophihabitans. Next base: position 1,137 of record JAVHVB010000003.1, read on the forward strand.
ACCCAGCCGCTGGCCTCGCTGGTCGTGGAGGCGCTCGACCACGGGGTAGTCGTGGTCGACCGCGACGAGCGGGCGGTGCTGGTGAACCCGGCGGCGCGCGCGATGGGCATCCTGGAGGTCGACACGCTCGCCTTCCCGGGACTGGTCGCCCTCGCGCGCAAGTCGATCGAGACCGGCGAGCACCTGACCGCGTCGGTCGATCTGCCGATCGGCCGGCTCGGGCGCGAGCCGATCGCATTGGCCGTCACGACCGTCCCGCTTCCCGGCACCGACCACCGGATGATCGGCGTGTGCCTGCTGCTCGCCGACGTGAGCGAGCAGCGCCGGTTGGAGGCGGTCCGGCGTGACTTCGTGGCCAACGTCTCGCACGAGCTGAAGACGCCGGTCGGCGCGTTGACCTTGCTCGCCGAGGCGATCCAGGACGCCGCGAACGAGCCGGAGATGGTGGCCCGGTTCGCCGCCCGCATCCAGCACGAAGGGTCGCGGCTGGCGAAGCTGGTCGGCGAGCTGATGGAGCTGTCGCGGGTACAGGGCGCCGATCCGATGCCTGGCGCAAGCGAGGTCGACGTCCGCTCGGTCGTCGCCGAAGCTGTCGAACGCACCCGGCTCGCCGCCGAGCAGTCGGCGATAACGGTGTCGTCCTCATGCTCGGCGGGCCTGCGGGTGCGCGGCAACGAGGCACAGCTGGCCACCGCACTCGCCAACCTCGTCGACAACGCGATCGCCTACAGCGGCAGCGGCACCCGGGTCGCGGTGGCGGCGCGGGGCTCGCGCGACGAGGAGTCGCGCCCGACCGTGGACATCGCGGTCACCGATCAGGGCATCGGCATCGCCGAAGCCGAGCGGGACCGCATCTTCGAACGGTTCTACCGGGTCGATCCGGCGCGCTCGCGGGCGACCGGCGGCACCGGGCTCGGCCTGGCGATCGTCAAGAACATCGTCACCAACCATCTCGGCACCGTGTCGGTGTGGAGCTCGGTCGGCTCAGGGTCGACGTTCACCATCCGGCTACCGCGCGTTCACTCCGATCGGTCATCGTCGGAGCCGCCTGTGGACGAGCTGACCGAGGCCGACCCGACGCCGGTGGAAGGATCCCTGACGTGACGAAGGTGCTCGTAGTCGAGGACGAGGAGTCCTTCTCGGACGCCCTCTCCTACATGCTGCGCCGTGAGCAGTACGAGGTCGAGGTCGCGACCGACGGCCACCAGGCGCTGAAGGCGTTCGAGCGCGGCGGGGCCGACATCGTGCTGCTCGACCTGATGCTGCCGGGGCTGTCCGGCACCGAAGTGTGCCGCGAGCTGCGCGCCCGCTCTAACGTGCCGATCATCATGGTCACCGCCCGGGACAGCGAGGTGGACAAGATCGTCGGCCTGGAGCTCGGCGCGGACGACTACGTGACGAAGCCGTTCTCCTCGCGCGAGCTGGTGGCGCGCATCCGCGCGGTGTTGCGCCGCGGCGCCGAGCCGGAGGAGCTGGTGTACAACGTCGTCGAGGCGGGGCCGGTCCGGATGGACGTCGAGCGGCACGTCGTGACCGTCGACAGCACGCAGGTCGCCCTGCCGCTGAAGGAGTTCGACCTGCTCGAACTGCTGCTGCGCAATGCCGGCCGGGTGCTCACCCGCGGCCAGCTCATCGACCGCGTCTGGGGCGCCGACTACGTGGGCGACACCAAGACGCTCGACGTCCACGTGAAGCGGCTGCGCGCCAAGATCGAACCCGACCCCGCCAACCCCAAGTACCTGATGACCGTGAGAGGCCTCGGCTACAAATTCGAGTCCTGAGCGGCCTTCGTAGCTGGGTGGACGGCTACCAGGCCGAGCTCGAGGCGCTTGCCGCAGATGCGCGCCAGCTCGTCGTAGGACTTGTCGCCGAGAAGGGCGATCAGCTCGGCGGCGTAGGAGACGTACATCGGCTCGCCACCGACGTGCGCCTCGGGTGACGACGTGCAGTACCAGTCGAGGTCGTGGCCACCCTCGCCCCAGCCGCGCCGGTCGAACTCGGCGATCGTCGTGCGCAGGATCCGGGTGCCGTCCGTGCGGTCGACCCACTCCTGCTCGCGGCGCACCGGCAGCTGCCAGCAGACCTCCGGCTTCGTCTCCAACGGGTTGAGCCCGAGTCGCAGCGCAAGCGCGTGCAGGGCACAGCCGATGCCGCCCGGGTGGCCCTCTCGGTTGGCGAAGATGCACGCCTCGTCGACCACCCGGGTCTTGCTGCGCGCCTCGTCCTCGCCCTCACCCTTCGTCGTGAACCGGAGTTTCTCGCCCCGGTGCCCTTCGTCGTACAGCTGCCAGTCCTCGCGGGTGAGCTGCGCGGCGAACCGGGCCACCCGCTTCTTGTCGGCCTTGTCGGAGAAGTACGCGCCGTGGTTGCAGCACCCAGTGCTGGCCTGGCCTTGCACCGTTCCGTGACAGCCACGACCGAAGATGCAGGTCCAGCGAGAGCACAGCCAGGTGAGGTCGGCGCGGATCCAGTGCGCGTCGTCGGTCGGATCGGCGAACTCGACCCACTCGCGCGGAAAGTCGAGTGAAACCTCACGTTGCTGCACCCGTCGAGGGTATGTGACCGGCTAGCGTTCGATGCGTGCGGCTCGGAGTGTTGGACGTCGGTTCGAACACGGTGCACCTCCTCGTGGTCGACGCTCACCGCGGTGCGCAGCCGCTGCCGCAGCACTCGCGCAAGTCGCAACTTCGCCTCGTCGAGAACATCGACAAGTCCGGCGACCTCACCCCGTCCGGTGCCGACGCGCTTGTCGCCGCGGCGATTTCCGCGCGGCAGGAGGCGGACGAACTCGACTGTGACGAGTTGCTCGCCTTCGCAACGTCGGCGGTGCGCGATGCCGTCAACAGCGCGCAGGTGCTCAAACGCGTGGCGAAGGAAGCCGGCATATCGCTGAGCGTGCTGTCCGGCGACGACGAAGCGCGGCTGACCTTCCTCGCCGTCCGCCGCTGGTTCGGGTGGAGTGCCGGCAACTTGATCTGCCTCGACATCGGCGGCGGCTCGCTCGAACTCGCCGCCGGAGCGGATGAGGAGCCCACCCAGGCGTTCTCCGTCCCGCTCGGCGCCGCGCGCCTCACCCGCGAATGGTTCTCCGCCGACCCACCGGCCAAGGACGAGATCGCCGGACTCGTCGGCCATGTCGCGAAGCTGCTCGAGGCTCCTGCCGCCGTGCTGTTGCGCACCGGGACGCCGGACCGCGTCGTCGCGACGAGCAAGACCTTCCGGACCCTCGCCCGACTCGCCGGCGCGGCGCCCAGCTCGGCCGGCCCCCGCGCGCGCAGGCTGCTCACCCGCACCGGGCTCACCCAGGTTCAGGCGTTCATTTCACGGATGGCGTCCGAGGACCTCGCCGAACTCGACGGGGTGAGCGTCGGCCGCGCGCACCAGGTGCTGGCCGGCTCCGTCGTCGCGGCCGGGACGATGGATGCGCTGGGTGTCGACCAGTTGGAGCTGTGCCCGTGGGCGTTGCGTGAAGGTGTGATCCTTCGCCGACTCGACTGGCTCGACGGAACCTGACCGCCGCGGCTGAGTAGCCTCGCCGCCATGAGCGCTGACCAGCCGCGAGGCTTGCGCTCGCCGCGCGCGAAGGTCGGGTTGTCGACGGCCTCGGTGTATCCGGAAGGCACGTCGGTCGCGTTCGAGCTGGCGGCCAAGCTGGGCTACGACGGGGTCGAGGTCATGGTGTGGACCGACCCCGTCAGCCAGGACGCCTACGCGCTGCAGCGACTGTCGCAGCACTATCAGGTGCCGATCCTCGCGATCCATGCTCCGTGCCTGATCATCACCCAGCGGGTGTGGACGACCGATCCCTGGACGAAGCTGCAGAAGGCGCAGTTCGCTGCGGAGTTGCTCGGCGCGCAGACCGTCGTCGTGCACCCGCCGTTCCGCTGGCAGCGCGACTACGCCCGGCACTTCCGGGCCGGTGTGCGCCGGCT
>JAVHVB010000004.1:0-13098 GCA_032160775.1 Pseudonocardiales bacterium
AGATCGACTCGGCAGGCAACGTCTCGGTCGATGAGCAGCAGACCAGCAAGGCTTTGGACGCCGGCATATGGGTGTACTCCGGCCATCGGGCGGTAGACCGGCCCCCTGGTGGTGCGAGCCTGAACAAGGTCGCCGACGCGATCGCGGCCGGAGCCGGCGGCTACCGCAACGGCCCGGGCGGCTATCGGCTGATCGGCTTGCCGATCATGCGGGGCGAGGCGCGGGTCGGCATGGTGGTCGCGGCAGCGTCGGATGCGACCTACGAGCGGGCCCGCACCGCGGCGATCGTCGGGTCCACCGTCCTCGCCCTGCTGATGCTGCTCGGCGCGTATCCGGTGCTGCGCATCGCCGCGGGACGCGCCCTTCGGCCGGTGGGCGAGATGACCCACCGGGCGTCGGACTGGAGCGCGCACGCGCTCAACGAGCGGTTCGGCGCAGACCACCGATACGCTGAGATCCAGTCGCTTGCGGCCACGTTGGACGAGGTACTCGACCGCCTTGCGGCCGTCGTGCGGCACGAGCGCCGCTTGTCGGCTGAACTGTCCCACGAGTTGCGCACCCCGCTCTCGGCAATCGTGGCTGAAACGGATCTACTCCTCAGCCGAGAGCACGCACCGGAACAAGTCGCCGTAGCGCATCAAGCGATCCATGACAGCGCGTTGGCGATGGAGAGAATCATGGAAACGCTGCTGTCGGCGGCCCGCGTCGACACCCAAGACGCACCCGGGCGCTGCGACCTCGCCCCGGTCGTAGCGCGGCTCGTCCACGACCATGGACGCAACCGGCCGGCCGTCGCAGTCGACATCGCCGCCGGCCTCGGCGTCGGCGTCGACGGACCCATCGTTGAACGGATCCTCGCGCCGATCCTCAGCAACGCGCGCCGCTACGCCCAGCGCTCGATCACCGTGCGTGCGCGTCGGAAGCAGAATTGGGTCGTCATCGAAGTCAGCGACGACGGGCCAGGAGTCGCACCCGACGTGCGCGACGAAGTTTTCGAGCCCGGTCGGCGGGGGAGAAACGACGACGGGCACGACGGCGCCGGACTCGGCCTGGCGCTGGCCCGCCGGCTCGCCCGCGCCGCTGCCGGCGATGTCACTCTCGGAGCCGGTTCGACCTTCGAGATACGACTGCCGCCCGCCTGAGAACATTCATCCGCCGTCCATGACGCAGCTCGCACACTCAGTTCAGCGGACAGCGAACAGGACGAGACTGGCCGCGCCGGCGGCGATGCAATACGCGCCGAACGGCCGCATCGAACGCGTCGCGAAGTACCGGGTCAGGAACCGAACTGCGAGGTACGCCCCGAGCCCGGACAGGACGGACGCGAACAGCACCTGACCTCGGATGCCGTCACCGAGCCGGCCGGTGAGGTCGCCGATCTTGAGGGCGCCGGCGGCGAGGATGACTGGTGTCGCGAGCAGGAAGGAGAACCGCGCCGCGTCCTCACGCGTCAGTCCGCGCGCCAGCCCGCCCGCAGTGGCGATGCCCGAACGCGAGATGCCAGGGGCGAGCGCGGCGATCTGCAGGGCACCGATCCCGACCGCCTTCGCGACCGGCATGGCCGCCAGCCGGGCGTCCGATTCCGGCCCGCTGATGCGTTCGTCGACATACTCCGCGTCGACCGTTTCGTCGCCGCGTCGATACTGCTCGATGCCGATCAGGATGACGCCGTTGATGACGAGAAAGATCGCCGCCGGGACCGGCTTGCCCAGGTGTGTGCGCACGAAATGCTCGCCTACCAGGCCGACGACGCCGACCGGAATTGTGGCGAGCACCAGCAGCCACGCCAGCCGCTGGTCGGCGGTGCGGACCTCGCGCCGCGCGATACTCGTCGCCAGCCCGCCGATGACCCGCAACCAGTCACGCCAGAAATAGACGATGAGCGCGATTGCGGTCGCGACGTGCAGGCCGACGATGAAGGCGAGGTACGGCGACTCCGGGTCCGACACGTTGAGGTCTCTGGCCCATGACCCGCCGACCCACGCCGGGATGAGCACCGAGTGACCGAGACTAGATATCGGGAACAGCTCAGCGACGCCCTGGAACGCACCGACGACGCCGGCTTCGAGCCAGCTCAGGTGACTCATCGGGCATCGGCTCCCTTGCGAAGGACGGCGCCGAGTTTCAGGCCCATCAACGTGGGCTGGGTCACCGGCGCCTCCCGGGGGTGACAGACTGCTAGTGACCCAACGCCACTACTACGCACTCTATAGTAGTTAGACGAGGACCGATGAGCCGGAAGCGGACGCGCCCCAGCGGCAGGCTTGAGCAGGAAGTACTCGCCTGCCTCGCCGCGGCCGGCACGGCGTTGACGCCGGCCGAGGTCATGACCGAACTCGGTGATGACCTCGCATACACGACGGTCATGACCACTCTGTCGCGGCTTTTCGACAAGGGGGCGTTGACCCGGTCGTTGCGCGGCCGAGCGTTCTCCTACCAGCTCGTCGGAGAGGTGCCGGTCGCGCAGGCCGCGGTTACCGCCCGGCGGATGCTGCGGCTGCTCGAATCTGGCGATCGCAGCCTCGTGCTCTCGCGATTCGTCGAGACGCTCGACGCCCCGGCGGAGCGGGAACTGCGTACGTTGCTGGGCAATGCCAAGCGGTCGGGTAAAGCCCCGCGCCCGGGCGCAGCGACGCCCGAGCGGTGACCATGTTCATGACAGCAGTCGTGTTGGTCCCGTCCCTGGTGGCCGCCGCCTCCGCGATGTGCTCTCGTCGGCTCGCCCTCGGTGCTGAACCGGCCATTGCCACGGTGGTGCTCACGGCGGTGGCCCTCACTGTGGCGCTGTCGACCGGGTTGATGCTGTGCGCGGCCGGCGTCGTGGGACTGGCCGAGCTACCGGCGATCGCGGGCTTCGGGCATTGGTCGCCGGTCCGACTGCGCGAGAGCGCCGAATTTCCGGCATGGGCTGGGCTGCTCGCCGGTGTGCTTGCGTCGGCGCTACTCGCGTCCGCGCTCTACCAGCTGGTCAGCATGCTGCGCGCCGCGCGAGAACTGAGCGCCGAGGCCGCACGGCTGAAGCCGTCGAGTGGACATCTCGTCGTGATTGACGACCCAGCCGCGCGCGCGTTCGCGGTATCTGGCCGCCACCGCCGGATCATAGTGACGACGACAATGCTGCAGCAGCTCGACCCGGTCGGCCGACTGGCCTTGATCGCGCACGAGAACGCGCATCTTCGGCACCGGCACGTTCGCTATGTTCGGCTGGGTCGCCTGGCCGCCGCGGCGAATCCGCTAGCTCGGCCGCTGGCGCGTGCCGTCGAGCTCGCTGTCGAGCGGTGGGCAGACGAATGCGCGGTGCGCGACACCGGCACGCGTGCCGGCGTAGCACACGCGGTTGGCAGCGCCGCGCTGCACACGACGGCCGCAACTCGGATCGCTCTCGATATCGCGTCATCCCCGACCGATGTTGTTGACCGCGTCAAAATGCTGTTGTCACCGGCCCACCGACGTGAGTCGCGAATCATTTCGGCAGCGTTGTTCGGGGCTGTCGTCGTGATCTGGTTGGCGACCACGATGCTGTTGCAGCGCATGCACGGTGCATTTGAATTCAGCGAACTCGCGCAGCGCTGAGGCGCCACGCAGCGAGCCGAGACGAGCGGCAGCCGCACGACCTGTTCAGCGGCGCAGCTGTTCGGCCGGCGCGAATTTCGATTGCCTGTCTCCCATTTCGTTACGCCACCAGGTTTCGCGGCGCCAGCGGGCGTAGCGGTCGACTTGGCGTGCGATCGGTGGGATGTGACGACGCAGTGTGTCGGCGACGAGAATTACCGGCGCTTGCAGCACCGGGTGCAGCGCCCACGGCCAGGGGTTGGGTAGGTCGTAGCGGCGGTAGAAGCGCCCGGGCAGGAAGTAGCGGGTGTAGCCGAGTTGGGCGCGGTAGTTGATCTCGTCACGCACTCGCCGCCGCCAGGGCGTGCCGGTCTTCGGGGTGAATGCGCGCGGGTAGGACTCGACCAGTTCGACCCCATCGGAACCTGCCGTGTGGGCGCATTTGAGGAAGAACACCGTGCTCAGCTGCAGGCCCTCGACGAGAGTCTCGGGATACCAGCGCGGTTGCACGCCAAGCAGGTGACCGATGTAGCGCCAGTAGTGCATGAGCGTCTCGATCTCGCGGCGCGTGGTGCGAAAGCCCATCAGGTGCAAGGCGATTCCGGGTGTCAGGCTCGAGGACATCAACGTGATCAGGGCGTCGGACTGGCTGATCGGGACGCCCCACTCGGCGGGGCGCCACTCTGGATGCGTGCTGATGTGGCGGCGGATGAATACGTGCATGACCCGCACCCGCATCGCGGTGGCTCGTCCGGCGCCGCCGGGGTCGAGACCGCCCGGTTCGGATACGTCGATCCAGAATCGCGCGGTCTCCATGAACCGGTTCAGTGCGCTGTCGCCGGCGTAGCCGCCGGTCAGCGCCAGCGGCCTGACGATCGAACTCTCGGTGTAGCCCAGAAGTGTCTCGACGCCGGCGAAGCTGAACACGGCCGGGCCGAAGCGCCGAAACAGTGCAGCACCCTGCTCGACCCTGGCCGGGTCGAGCCAGGACGGCGGGCGTTCGAACTCCTCGAACAGGCGTCGCATGGACTCGGGTGCATCGGGGATCGAGTCGACGCCGTGGGCGATCGCCTGGTCGAGCAGCCGCCGGCCTTCTTTGCTGCCGCGGCCGAGGTACACCTCGTCGACGAATGCCTCGGCGACCGGGTCCGCGTCGTAGTAGCCGCGCGCGAAGGCGAGAACCTTCTCGTCGTCCGGGATCGGGTCGAAGCGCAGCACGGTTCGACAGATCCTGCGGGCCCGCCGCATGCCCGCAGTGTCGACGTGCTGCCAGTAGCCGAGAAACTCGGACGGGACCGGCTCGGTCGCGGTGCCGGCTTCGACGGTGCTCATCGTGCTCGCCGCCCGCTCGAGGCACCCGCAACTTCGGCGGCCGCAATCAGGCTCCACCCAGCCAGGGCGCCCGTCACGGTGGGTGTCATAGCGCGCGCTCCGATTCGAGATGTCCTGGGTTTACGACGCGTAGCGCCTTGCGGGTCTTGCCGACGAGGAGGTCTCGGCTCTTCATCTGCCGGGTTACCGCACCCCCGACAACGAGACCTTGAAGCAGGCTCACGCCGTCGTTGGGGCCGACGGGCACGACCATCTGCCTCAGCGGCAATCGTCGGTACCGCAGGCGCGGGCGACCGCCACTGAGTACGCCCCGCGCGTTGGCCGCCGCGACCAGGGCTTGGGCGACCGCCGGTATCGCCAGCTTGCTTTCGCGTATGTCGGCGGCGTCACCGATCGCGAACACCCGCTCCGACCCGCGTACGCGAAGGTGCTCATCAACCCGGATCAGGCCGCGGTCGGTCAGCTGCTCATCCCCCATCCAGGCGGTGTTCGGCAGGCTGCCGGCTGCATTGAGCACCAGCGCGCCAGGGTCGACTTCGGCTGTCCGCTCGAGTCGCTGTCCGAGCCGGACCACGACGTCCTGCCGCTCGAGCAGGTCCTTCGCCCGTCGGCCTAGCGCGGCACTCCCGCTACCGCTGAGCAGCGCCGAGGACGACTCCACGATCGTGACCGGCGTTGTCGCATGTATCGCGCGGATCTCGCCGGCCAGTTCGACCCCGACCGGTCCACCTCCGACCACGACGATCGAGGAGGCGGCCGCGATGTCGTTCTGATGCCGCCGCATCGCCTGAGTCGCTTCTTCGGCCGTGACCCCGGCATACCGCGCCGGCGCTGACGCGTCGCTACCGGTGGCGATGATCACGGCGTCGAACGGAAGCGGTTCCCCGTCTTGGAGAAACACCATCCGCTCCTGCACGTCCAGACCGGTTACTGTCGCGCAGACGAACCTGCCGCGGCGCAGGAGCCGGTCATAGGGGATGAACGGCACCTCGGTCCACCGCTCGTCCACTGCGGCGCGCAGCGCTGCGACGACGTGGAAGAACGACTCCTTCCGGTTGACCAATGTCACGTCAGTCGCGCCGTCCAGCACCCGGGCCGCCGCGATGCCTGCGTAACCGCCGCCGATGACCACGACCCGCTTCCCAGTCACGGCCGAACCGTCATGGGTTCGAGGTGTGTTGCGACGTGGTGCTCGATGTTCGGCAGCGGGATGGGCGCGACGGTGCCGGTGTCGCGGTAGTGGCGGCGCGCGTCGCGGGCCAGGGGAAGGTACTGCCGTTCGTCGGGGATCGCGAGCAGCAGTCCGTGGACCGCTTTGAGGTGTGCCCGGTAGCGCAGCTCGTCGGACGCCGTCCAGTCCAGACACAGCCGCTCGCGCAGGACCGGCGGCAGGGCCCCCACCGTGAGCCAGAGCATCAGCCGGATCAGCGGGGTCTGCACAAGAGGTTTGAGCAGGTACGGGCCGACGACGGCGTTGGCCCGGTCGGAGAGCCGGCGGCTCTTCGGTGCGGGGGCGCTGCGGTGCATCCGGAATCCCTCGCGCACTGTGCGGGTGTCTTCGAGGACGTTGTTGACCATGTGCTCCCAGTACTGCTGGAAGGCGTCCCAGTCGGGTGGGACCGGCTTCATGCTCACGCCGTAGAGGCGATACCAGTCGATCGATTCCAGGTAGAGCGCCTGCTTGTCGGCCTCCGACAGCGGGAAGCCGGTGAGTTCGCGTCCGGTGATGATGTCTTCGAAGAACGTCGCGTGCGCCCAGTAGAACGTGTCGGGGTTCAGGGCACTGTAGGGCCGGCCGAAACGATCCACGCCCTTGATCGGACCGTGGAACCCGCGGATCAACTTGCCCCAGTCCAGGGCGTTGCCGGCGTAGACCACCGACATGATCGGCGGGAGCGAGCGCTGACCGCGGGCCATCGGGTCCTCGAAGAACACCGACTGCAACTCCACCCCGGCGGCCAACTCGGGGTGCATGTTCTGCAACATCGCCTCGCGCAGGCCGTTGCTCAGCCGGTGCACGGGGTGCTGACCGAAGTGCTTCCAGATCAGGCCATCGGGATTCAGCGGTGCAGACACCTGAGCCTCCATCTGATACTCAATCGGATCAGTTATGCTCAGGACTGTAAGATCTGATCCGATCGCGTGTCAAATATCGAGGGAGGGCCCGTGACCGACAGCTCGGTGGCGAGTGCCCGCGTGTATGGCGGCGTGAGTGCGGATGAGCGCCGCGCACAGCGACGGCAGCGCCTCGTCGACGCAGGCCTGGAGCTGTTCGGCACCAGGGGAGTCGCGGCCGTCGGCATCGGCGACATCTGTGCCGAAGCCGGGCTCATCAAGCGCTATTTCTACGAGAACTTCAGCTCGATCGACGACCTGGCCGTGGCGGTGTTCGAGCAGATCACCGACAGCCTGGTCGAGCAGGTCCTGCCGGCGATCGTCGCCGGTGGCGGGACCGATCCGAGACCGGCGCTCACCGCGTACGTCAACGGCGCGCTCGCCGACGCGCGCGTCGCCCGACTGCTGGCCGTCGAGGGCAGAACCGGCGCGCTGGCTCGCCACGGCGACGGATTCGCGACCAGGGCGGTCGAGCTTTGGATCGGCTACACCCCTGCCGTCAAGGGACAGGACGAGGCGAAGCTGCGGGTGCGGGCCTACGCCTTCGCCGGCGCGCTGACGCAGGTCATCTTCGCCTGGCACGACGGGGCCCTGGACCTCACGACCGAGCAGACGATCGACGAGCTCGTCGACATCTTCACGGCCCTGGCGCCTTAGCAGCACTACCGGGGACTGAAGCCCTCCAACGCGATGTCCACGACGTCGGTGACAAACCGGTCGCTCAGTGGCGCGTGGCCGTGCAACAGCCGGTGGTAGATCGCGCCCCAGATGATGTCCTGGGCGACCTCGATACGAACGCCGGGCCGAAGTTCACCGCGCTCACGCGCCCGCTCGAACATCGCCAGGGCGACCTCGCGTCGAGGCTTGAGCAGTCGCGCGAGGTATTCCGTCGCGAACACCGGGTCGCTGTGCACCTTCGTGATGAAGGTGCCGAGGACGCGCGCATAGTTGCGCGTACGCAACTGCCGGACCCAGGGGCGCAGCAGTGCGAGCAGGTCGCCGCGCAGCGACCCGGTGTCGACGTCGGTAAGGCTGTGCTGGGCCCACTCGGCGTAGAGCGCGTCGAGCGCGAGGGCTTCCTTGGTCGACCACCAGCGATAGATCGTGGCCTTGCCGACGCGGGCGTGCTGGGCGACGGCGTCCATGCTCACCGCGTCGAGCCCGCGTTCGAGCAGCAACTCGGCAGCGGCGTGCAGGATCGCCTCGCGGGCCTTCTCGCTGCGTGGCCGACCGCGCGGGGCGGCCACTTTCTTTCGCGATTCGGTCACGCGGCGCTGGTCCCTTCCGGTGTGCTGCCCATCCGGCAGAGGACCTCGCGGATACCGGCAATGTCGCGCTCGGCATAACCGAGATCGGTGGCAACCGCCAGCACGCCGTCGGCGGCAGCGGCGGACGGCAGCGCGAGCCCCAGCCGCCGGGCCTCCTGCAGCGCGAGTCGGATGTCCTTGCGCATCAGCCGCATGGGGAACCAGGCAGCCTCTGGCAGGTCGAGCAGCAAGGGGACGCGTGCCGCCAGCATGGGCGAGCCGATCGGACTGTTGACCATCACCTGGGCGGCTAGCTGCGGATCGATGCCGGCGCGCTCGGCCAGCAGCAGTCCTTCGCTGAACGCGAGGGTCTGCACGGCGAGGCTGATGTTGATGGCGAGTTTGAGGGTGACGCCCGCTCCGTTGTCGCCCACCCTGGTGATGTTGGCACCGAGTACGCGCAGCAGCGCTTCGACGCGCTGGAAGGTCGTTTCGTCGCCGCCGACCATGATGGCCAGCGTCCCGGCCTGCGCCTGCGGGACACTGCCGGAGACCGGCGCGTCCAGCATTTGTGCGCCTGCCGCCCGGACGAGTTCGGCAGTCTGCACGCTGGCGTGCGGGCTGACGCTGCTCATGTCGAGGTAGACGTGGCCCGGCGCAAGTCCGGCGATGATGCCGTCCGGCCCGCGGGTGATGGCCGTGAGTGCGGCGTCGTCGGTCACCATGCTGATGACGACCTCGACCGCAGCGGCCAACTCACGTGGCGTGTCGTGCCACTTCATGCCACGCGCCACGAGCGCCGCAGCGCGCGCTGGTTCGCGGTTGGTGCCGTGTACGTCATACCCCGCCTCGAGCAGTCGGCCGGCGAACCGGCTGCCCATCGTCCCGAGCCCGACGATCCCGACGGCGGTCATGACTGCGACCCCTCGATGAGCGCGATGTCATCGATGGTGAGTTCGAGGTTCGCGGCCGGCAGAATCGGGTGCACCTGGTCGGCTCGGCGGAAGCCGACGATCGCGGCGTCGACGGCGGGGTTGCGCAGCGTCCACGCGACGGCAACCGCGCCGGGTGTGGTGCCATGCCGCTCGGCGACGGCGGTCAGCCGCGCGACGAGTTCCAGGTGCCGCGAGAATTGCGGCTCGCGGAAGCGCGCGTCGCGCTTGCGCCAGTCATCGTCGGCCAGCCCGGCGATTCGCTCCCTCGTCATCCGTCCGGTCAGCAGGCCCGATCCCATCGGCGAGTACACGATCACTCCGATGCCCTCGTTCTCGCCGAAGGGCAGGATCTCCGTTTCGACGTCGCGTTCGACCAACGAGTACGGCGGCTGCAGCGTCTCGACGGGCGCGATTTGCTGCACGCGACGCAACTGCTGGACGTTGAAGTTCGACACGCCGATGTGCCGCACCATGCCCTGTTCCTGGAGTTCGGTGAGCGCGGACCAGGCTTCCTCGATGTCGGCCTCCGGGTCCGGCCAGTGCATCTGGTAGAGGTCGATGGCATCGATGCGCAGCCGCTTGAGGCTTGCCTCGGCCTCGCTCAGCACCGAGTCGCGCTTGAGGCTGTGCAGGACGGTCCGGTCCGGCCCCTCGACCAGCGAGAACTTGGTGAACACGAACGGCCGCTCGGCCAGCCCGTTGAGCGCGTCGCCGACGATCTCCTCCGAGTGCCCAAACCCGTAGGCAGCGGCGGTGTCGATCCAGTTCACGCCGCCTTCGAGCGCGGCGTGGATCGCGGCGACGGACTGCTCGTCGTCCTGCGGTCCCCACCCGAACTCCCAACCACCGCCGCCTATGGCCCAGGCGCCGAACCCGACGCGGGTGATCTCCATACCGGTACGGCCAGGGGAGCGGTCTTCAGCTGTTTAGTCGACATCCTGATCTCCTTGGTGTTGTGGTGAATTTGCGTGGTCATGCCGCGGGGTTGTCCGGCTGATCGGGGGTGAGCGCCAACGCGGCAGCGGCGACGGCGAGGATCGCCGCAAACACTCCGATGCTCACCGCCGCGCTGGAGTGCAGCATCAGTGCGGCACCCGCTACGCCGCCGGCGAGCATCGCCGCGACGGAGGCCAACCGGCGCCGGGGTCGTGGATTGCCGCCGCCGGCGGGAGTCGAATCGGCGGCGAGTCCGGTCAACGTCATCGTCAGCACCGTCGTCGTCATGTCGGGAACCGCCAGCCTGCGCACGGTCGCGTTCTGCACGCCCATACCAACACCGAGCAACGCGATGACGCCGAGCCGCTCGTTGCCGGCCGTGTTCAGCACGCCGGCGGCGGTCATGATGGCCGCGATTGTGGCGAGCGCAGTTTGCGTGACCGCCGCGACGACCAGCCAACGCCGGCGGTTGTCACCCAGCGTCGCCCCGAGCCGTCCGCCGAGGAGCGCACCGACGAGGAACGACGCGATTGCGACCAGGAACGAGGCGATCGAGAAGCCTGCCGCGCCCGCGAGCGCGAAGCCGAGGAAAACCACGTTGCCGGTCATGTTCGCGACCAGGACGTGTCCCATCCCTAGGTAGCTGACCGCGTCGACGATGCCCGTCGTGGCGGTGAGTACAAGCAGTACGGGAACGAGGCTTGACTGGCGTGGCACCGGTGTCTCCTTGCTCATGCCGCGCGACTTCGTCGCGACGACCTGGCTGGCAGGATGCGGTGCTGGTGTGTCTGGCGGGTCAAGGCCGCGACCCCGACGAGCAGCGCGAGCACGACAGCGGCGAACCAGGTCACCGCGGTGACCGCGTTCACGAACCGGGTGACGACCCCGATGCCGATGGCCGGTACGACCAGACCGAGGTAGGCGATCAGGAACAGGCCGGCGAGGGTCTCGCCGCGCGTCTCCGGGTTCGCTAGCGCCGCGACCTCGCCGACGGACGTCTTGAACAGCACGCCGGCCCCGGCGCCCACCACCACGCCGCCGGCAACGAACGCGGTCAGGTCGGTGGTCTGCATGCCGACGACCAGCAGCACCAGCCCGACGATCTGTAAGACCAAGCCGAGCCAGCCGCGCCGTCCGACGTCCAGCCGGTTCGTCAGGGTCTGCGTCAGAGCGGCCGAAGCGAAGACGGCGAACACGAGCAACCCGGCCAGCGCCCGCGACGGGTGGTGCAGCGCCCCCGCGACGAAGCCGGGCGCCAGCGAGGTGAACAGGCCGAACACGGCAAACGACGTGAACGCGGCGCCGCCAGCAGCGGCGTACTCCGTCGCGTTGCGCCGATCGACGCGGATCCGCTGCGGCCGGTACGTGGGCCGCACCGGCTGGGTCACCACCGTCTCCGGTGTCGCCAATACGGCGATGATCGCGAGCACCAACAGTGCGGCGAAGACGAGGTACGGCAGCCGCAACGGGGCCGGTGCGTACTGGGCAAGCAGACCGCCGAACAGCGTGCCGAGTCCGAGGCCGCCGATGTTCGCCGCGGTCGAAACGGTCTCGAATCGCTGCGGCCCAGCGTGCGGACGATGCGTGCGATGCAACTCCTGCAGATGTGCCGTCGCGGTCGCGGTCAGCATCCCGACGCCGAGGCCGGTGACGATCCGGGCGACGATGAGAGCGGCAAGAGGCGGCTGAGTGAGGAAGATCGCGGCGGCGACCAACTCCAGGGCCAGCGCGGCCAGCATGACCCGCTTGCGCCCGACCCAGTCGGACACGTGACCCGCCAAGAACAGGCTCGTGATGACGCCGACCGCGTACGCGGCGAAGACGACCGTGACGGTGAACGTCGAGAAGCCGTCATGCAACTGGTACAGCGGATACAACGGTGTAGGCACGGTCGAGAACGCCATTGCGGTGACGAAGGCGAACGCGATCAGCCAAAAACCGACGCCATGCCGGTTGACCGTCGTTGCGCGCGAGCCCATCACGCGCTCCCGAGCACTGAGCTCAGGCCGGCGATGACGGCGCCACCGAGCGCGATGGACGCGAACGAGTAGAGGAAGCGGGTCTGGAAGAAGCGGTACCGAATCCAGGCCAGCGACAGCAGTTCGAAGGTGATCACGACCACTGCGGCCGTAAGCGCTGCTCGGTACTGCGGGATCAGGAACGGCAGGGTGTGCAGGATCCCGCCCAAGGCGGTGCCGTATCCGGTGATCGAGCCGCGGACGAGTGGGCTGCCACGGCCGGTGACGTCACCGGTGTCGGACAGGCCTTCGGAGAACGCCATGCTGATACCCGCACCGAGTGCAGTCGCCAACCCGGCCAGGAACGCGGTGTGCGTGTTGTGGGTGGCGATGGCGACCGAGAAGATCGGCGCCAGCGTGGACAGCGAGCCGTCGATCAGGCCGGTCATCGCCGGCTGCACCCGTTGCAGCAGGAACCGCGCCGCCGGCTGAGCTGTCACAGCCATCGTGATCATCGCCTCTCGCTCTGCGTCGAGTCGGGCGTGGGTGCATCCCGCGCGTCCAAAACAAATATAAAACGAGGCGACCAGTTTCGTATATAGTTCGCCAAAATGGTGACGAGCGTCTCGACACGCTGGCGTGCCTACGGCCGCGTTGGCCGCGGGCGTCGGGATCGAGGCCCGCTCGGAGGTCTCACCGCTGGGTCATCGCCGCCCTACAGCAGCCGCAAAGCCAGCGCGCGCAGTGTCGACTCGGATAGCCGAATCAGAGGAGTGCCGTCACATGTCCGACCACGCGACAACGAGCCCACAGGACGTCCACCGGCCGTGGTGGCGACGAGTGCTGTCGAAACGGATCACCGGCTGGATCGTGGCCGCCACACTGGCCTGCGTTGCGGCGGGAGTCTGGGTCGGGATCGCGACGTCCGGCTCGGCGACAACCGGCCAACCGGCAGCCGGCAGCGGCCGGGGCGGCGGGTTCGGAGCCGCTGGCGGAGCTTCGAACGCGCGGTCCGGGCCGGCC
>JAVHVB010000005.1:0-2648 GCA_032160775.1 Pseudonocardiales bacterium
GAGGTCGCTCATCGCCCGCATGCTAAGTACGTTATGTGTCCGCGGTGTTGCCGCGCACCAACCCAACCATCCGCGCCGCCCACCGCGTCTGATCAGTCGGGAGGTGTCGTGCCGGCAGCAGCCGAGGATTTCCGCGAGTTCGTGACGGGGAACTCGCGCGACCTGCTGCGCACCGCCTGGCTGCTCACCGGCGATTGGGCGCTCGCCGAGGACCTCGTGCAGACGGCGCTGCTGCGCTGCTGGCCGCGGTGGGCCTCGATCGCTGCGCCGGCGCCCTACGTCCGGACGGCCTTGGTCCGGACGTTCGTGACGACGCGCCGGCGCCGGTGGAACGGCGAGCAACCTGCGGCCGTCCTGACCGATCTGCCCGCACCGGACGCGTTCGGGCCCGCGGATCTGCGCGCCTCGGTACGGCTCGCGCTGACTGCACTCTCGCCGCGCGAACGCGCAGTGGTCGTGCTGCGCTACTACGCCGACATGTCCGAGGCCGATACCGCGACGGCGTTGGGCATCGCTGCCGGAAGCGTCAAGCGCTACGCGTCGGATGCCCTGGCGAAGTTGCGTACAGATCCGGCGTTGCACGGCCTGTTGACCGAGGAGGTCGCCCCATGAACCCGGTGGAACGGCAGTTGGCCACCTTGTTGGCCGAAGCACCCGGCGAGCCGCCGAAGCTCATCGATGCGGACGCGCTGCTGGCCCACCGGCTGCGACGCCGCTATCTCGCGCCCGTGCTCGCGGCCGCCGCGGTAGTCGCCATCGCCGTCCCCGTCGGGCTCATCCTGGCGAACGGTTCGATCGACGACTCGACGAACCCGCCCGCCGTGCCCCGTCCACTGCCGACGCAGAACGGGATGACCGTGGCGCAGGCCATCAAGGTGGCGGAGGACGCGTTGCACGATGCTCCGGTGCTGCCCGGAGCGCACTCGGTGGCTCGCCCGCCGACGTCCCTACTGGATACACCGTCGAGCACTCCGAGGGCACCAACCCTCGTCCAGCGCACCAAGTTCTGGCTCGCCCCGGGCAGGACCGATGCAGCAATCCAGTACTTCAAGGCACACCCGCCGACCGCCATGCATGTCGGGGCATCGGGCAGCAGCAGCGGCCCGGGACAGCCAACAGCCCAGTTCATTCAGTTCACGGCGGGCGCGCCGCGGGCGCTCACGATTCTCGGAGACCAGAGTCTCAGCCTGGAGTTCACCGTCGTTGCGTCTGGGTCCGGTGTCGCCGTGCGTGTCGATGCGCAGCTGATCCGCGTACCCACCCGCCCGGATTGGGCGTTCGTCCCGGATTCTGTGACGTCCGCCGACGTGACGGTGTCACGCAGCACGTTCGACGGCGGGGTCGAGAAGGCCCCGACTGTGCTGCGCACCCTCACCGGGGAGGCGCTCGAGCGCTTGGCAGACGCGATCAATGCGTTGCCGTCGCGTGCCCCCGAGGGTGTGCATGGATGCTTCGCAATCACGGCGACGACGGCCTGGCCGCTCGACAAGGTCGTCTTCCACATCCCTGATGAAGATATCCAGGTCATGCATGCAGGGCAGTGCATGTGGAATGCGGTCCTGACCGCGGTCTCGAGCCACCGCCACGTCTACGTCGATGACGTCGAATTCGACAAGGCAATCCTGTCCGCGTTGGGCCTGCCGGACGACTACGGGAACGCGCACTGATCGCTCCCAGTCCGGGTCAGGTTTGCATTCGTCCGCGGGGCTATCTCGTGGTGTTAGCGCCATCCACGGATGCAAACCGGTACTAGATTGCGCCGGTCAGAGGCCGACGCGGTGCGCGGCCAGCTCGATGCGGTCGTCGGGCTGGACGGCGGCGACCCGGAAGTGGCCGGCGCCGGCCGGTCCGTAGAACTCCCCCGGTGAGACGACGATGCCTGCCTTCGCGGCGAGATCGCGCGCGGCGGCCCACGCGTCGCCGCCGGGCGCCGGCGCCCAGAGGTAGAACGCGCCCTCGGGCATCGTGGCCGCATAGCCGGCCGCGCCGAGGATCTCGATCAGCCGGCCCAGCCGCGACCGGTAGCGCGCCCGCTGCGCCTCGACGTGCACGTCGTCGCCGAGTGCGACGACGGCAGCCGCCTGCACCGGCCCGGGCGGCATCAGCCCGGCGTGCTTGCGCACCTCGCGCAGGTAGTGCACCAGGTCGGCGTCACCGGCGTAGAAGCCGATCCGCGCGCCGGCGAAGTTGTCCCGCTTGGACAGCGAGTGCAGCGCCAGCAGCCCCGTGCTTCCTTCGCGAAGCACGGTGGTGGGGCCGGCCGCCCAGCTGAATTCGGCGTAGCACTCGTCGGACAGCACTGGCACGCCGCGCTCGCGGCCCCACGCGGCGACGGCCGCGAGGTCGTGCAGCTCACCCGACGGGTTCGCCGGCGAGTTCGTCCAGATGCACAGCGCGTGCTCGGCGTCGGCGTCGGCGATGTCGGCCAGGTGCAGGTACGGCACCGCGCGCAGGCCGGCGAGCGTTGCGCCCATCTCGTAGGTCGGGTAGCTGATCGCCGGGTAGAGGACGACTTCGCGGGACGGGTCGCGCAGCTGGAGGTACTGCGGCACGGACGCGACGAACTCCTTCGTCCCGACGCACGCGGCCACCTCGGAATCGGGATCGACCGACGCACCCAACCGGCGCTGCACCCAGTCCGCCGCGGC
>JAVHVB010000006.1:0-3437 GCA_032160775.1 Pseudonocardiales bacterium
GGCCGCCAACATCACTACCTCAAATCACTCGCGTCGTTTTGCTCCCGGCGCCGAACGCGACCCGGCACGGTGGCGCTGGGCTGCGGACCTGCCGTGCGGCGCTAGCTGGTGACGTCCTTCGTCGTCATCCGGCTCCATGCCAAGCTGAGGAAGATCGCGATATACGCCAGATGAAGCGCGGTCCAGCCGGCCAGATCGCGGTAGCTGATCGAGATGCGCAACAGTTCACCGAAGCCGAGCCAGTGGTGGGTGAGCAGAACTCCGTGGATGGGTGCCAATTGCGGCACGGCGTCCAGCAAGGCCGAGAAGATCGCGACGCCGATGGTTGCTGCCATCGCCGCGATCGCATTTTCCGTCAATGTCGAGATGAACAGGCCGATGGCGGCCAGCGCCAACAGGGCGACCCAA
Organism: Pseudonocardiales bacterium; assembly: GCA_032160775.1. Taxonomy (GTDB): domain Bacteria; phylum Actinomycetota; class Actinomycetes; order Mycobacteriales; family Jatrophihabitantaceae; genus Jatrophihabitans. The sequence goes on from JAVHVB010000006.1 coordinate 409, forward strand.
ACGTAGAATGCGATTCCAGCAGTGCGGAGCAACCCGTTGCCCAGGCTTACCGTGTCGCCCGAAAGCAGTGTGACCGAGCGCAGACCGAACAGGACGAATCCGGTAATGATGCCGACGAATGTCACGACGGCGACGGCAATGAAACCGAAGATGGCCATCGCCAGCGCTTTGACCATCACCAGCCGGGTGCGCGTAACAGGAACTGTCAACAAGTAGCGAAGCGTGCCGCTGTTCGCCTCGCCGGCGATGCAATCCGCGGAAACGACGCCGATCACCAGCGGAAAGAAGAACGGCAACGACACGGTGAGCGCCGTGAATACCAGGAACAGCCCGTTGCCGGTGATCTGAGCGAGGAACTGCGGGCCGTCACCGTTGCGCGGCTTGCTGATGTCCACGGCTATCCCGATGAACAGCGGGACGACCGCTAGCACCGCCAGCAGGGCGACGTTGCGGCGGCGGGTCAGGATCAACCGCAATTCGCCGCCGAACAGGCGGAGGAATGCGCCGCGGTAGCGCGTCCGCAGACCGTGCGGGGATCCACCCGGGGACGGATCGATCGCGCTCTCAGCTGAGGACATCGAAGCCCTCCCCGGTGATCGATACGAACAGATCCTCGAGGCCTGGTCTTTCCACTTGCAGACCGCGCAGTCGCACCCCGGCCGCCACCAGGGCCGCCGCGACATCTTCTGCAGCGCGTCCACCGAGGCTGACCACAATGGAGTCCGGATCCGTGAGCGGATTCTCCGGCAGCCCCATCCGGGCGAACACCTCGCGCGCAGACCGGATGTCCGGCGTCGTCACGCGCAGCACAGCGGCACCTACGGACAGCACAGCCGACAACGTTCCCTGCCGGACGAGGACGCCGCCGACCATGATGCCGACGTGGGTGGCGATCTGTTCGATCTCGCTGAGCAGGTGGCTCGAAACGAGGACTGTCGTTCCGTCAGCGGCCAGATCGCGCACGAGGTTCCGTACTTCGCGGGTGCCTTGTGGGTCGAGGCCGTTGGTTGGTTCGTCGAGGACGAGCAGATCGCGCGGTTGTAGCAGTGCCGCGGCCAGGCCGAGTCGCTGTTTCATACCGAGGGAGTAGTTGCGGTACTTCTTGCCTGCCGCGGCGGTCAGCCCAACCCGGGCCAGGGCGTCATTGATGCGCTGCCAGCTCGTTGCCGGATTCGCCGTCGCGTCGCTCACGTCGAGTCGCCGAAGGTTCCGCGCGCCGGTCAAGTAAGGATGGAAGGCGGGGCCCTCGATCAGCGAACCCACGCGCGGGAGCACCGTCGCCGCGGCGCGCGGCATCGCTTCGCCCAGAATCTCGATCTCCCCGCTGTCGGCACTGAGCAAGCCGAGCAGCATCCGGATCGTCGTGGTCTTTCCAGAACCGTTCGGTCCAAGGAACCCGTAGACCGCGCCGTAAGGGACCTCGAGGTCGACGTGGTCGACCGCGGTCTGCTTGCCGAACGCACGCGTGAGTCCGCTGGTGGCGACAGCGAGCAGCGTGGGCCCAGCGGGCCCAACTACCTCGTTCGCCGGAGACGTGCCGTCTGCCGACGCGATGGTGACGTCACTGGTCACCGCGGGGTGGCTGCAGCAGTGTGTTCGAGCATGCTCGGAGTGACCGCGCCGATGAACACCCGGCCGTCCTTCGTGAACAACACGTTGAGCAGTGAGGTGCTCAGCAACCGGTCACCGCTCGACCCGGTTGGGCTTGTCGCTCGGTCGAGCACGCCTCCGCCCAATCCGGCTGGCAGACCGCCGGCGAAGTAGGCGATCGAGGTCCACCCCGAGCCAAGGATCTTCGGTGCCTTGGTTTCCACAACCGTGTTGTGCGGGCTGGTCGAGTCGCCTCCCACAGTGGCAGTGTCGCCCTCGGTGCCGTCGCGGCCGATCAGCGGATTCGACGTGACCGTGACTCCGGCAGGGACGTGGAAGTCGAACAACGAATCCGCCGGCGCCGCGAAGGACAGATTGCGGGTGAAGCCGATCTGGAAGGCCGGGCTCGATCCGGAGCCGTAGACCTGCACCTGCAACGGAATGAAACGGCGGCTGTCGAGGGCGATCGTCACCTTGCGAACCGTCGAACGGGCGTCGCGCGGGGAGAGCACGAGCGTGTACGCGTCGTGCCCCGCGACGACCTGCGTGGGGTCAACTGTGACTCGGGTGGTGGGATCGAGCGCCTTCAGGATCATTTTCGCCACACCCATCGGGGTGTAGTCGCGGGCATCCGGCACCGCCGGCTCGACAACGTGACCTGTCCGGGACGCGTGCGCCGGAAGGACGAAGTGGGACGCCTCGTTCTGCTCCGAGCTGTAGGTCCACACGTTTCGACCATTGTGAATCACATCGGACTCGGCCAGAGTTCCGATCAAAGCGATGCGCTGCTTGTCAGGTCCCGCGATCCAGACCCGTGCGGTGTGCGCACCGGTGATCAGCGACTGCCAGGACAGCGAAGCCGAGCTGTCCGCACCCGGCAGCTCGGGCAGGCCCAGCGCCGCGCTCTCGGTGATGGTGCCGGACAAGCTGTCGACCTTGCTCGTCTGCGCCGCGGCGAGCAGCTGCGCGGCGGTGCGTGCCGGCAGGTTCGGATGCCCGGTTGCGGACGCGCTGAACACTTGCCAGCCCGCCAGGACCACACCGACGGTCATCAGCGGAATAGCCCACGGCGCGCGACGCGCCCACTTAGCGCGTGGCGCCGGTGATCCCATGTGATCAGTCTGCGCCATCCCGAGAAGAAGTAGCTGTGAGCCGGCCGATTTCTTCTCAAGGCTGAGCGGTACCGGAGTGGGCTGCTGGCAATGCGGACCCCGTAGCGTCGGAGCACATGCTGTTCGCCAATCCGCAGAGTCCCGACACCTTGCTATCGGGGTCGAGTGCGCTATTGATCCTCGCACTCATCCCGTTCGCCGAGACCGGCCTCCTGATCGGGTTTTCCTGCCTGGCGACACCCTGCTGTTCGCGGCCGGCATCAGCATCGCCACGAGCCAGAAGCAATACAACGATATCTGCTCCCCCGACTGGACTCGAACCAGTAA
>JAVHVB010000007.1:0-4330 GCA_032160775.1 Pseudonocardiales bacterium
CGTTCGTCTTCGGGTTCTCCAAGCTGGACGTGCTCTTCGGCCGAGTCGCGGCCGAACACGTCGGGCACCGGTACACCGATCTCGTCGAACGGCCCGGCGCCCGCTTCGTGCAGGCGCAGGTCACCGCCATCGACCCAGGTGCCAAGCGGGTCGAGACCGACGCCGGCGACTTCGACGCCGACGTCCTCGTGATCGCGCTCGGCGCGGATCTCGACGCCGCCGCGACCCCCGGCCTGGTCGAGGGCGGGCACGAGTTCTACACCGTCGCCGGCGCGTTCGCGGCGCGCGACGTCCTCGCCGGCTTCGGCGGCGGTCGCGTGGTCGTCGCGGTGACCTCGACGCCGTTCAAATGCCCGCCGGCGCCGAGCGAGACGGCGCTGCTCATGCACGACTTCCTGGTGGCCCGCGGGTTGCGGGACACGTCGTCCATCTCGCTGGTCATGCCGCTGCCCCGGCCGATCCCGCCCTCACCGGCCGCGTCCGAGGCGCTGCTCGCGGCGTTCGCCGAACGCGGCATCGCCTGGTTGCCGGACCGGGTCGTGACCGGGCTGGATCCGGGCCGGAACGTGGCACTGCTCGCGGACGGGACCGAGCTGGACTACGACCTGTTCCTCGGGGTGCCGAAACACCGCGCACCCGAGGTAGTCGTCGCGGCCGGGATGACCGCCGACGGCTGGATCCCGGTGGACCCCCACACGCTGGAGACCGCCTTCCCCGGCGTGTACGCCATCGGCGACGTGACCAGCGTCGGCACCCCCAAGGCCGGTGTCTTCGCCGAGGGCCAGGCTGCGGTCGTCGCCGACCGGATCGGCGCGACGATCGCCGGCTCGGGAAGCACCGAGTACGACGGGCGAGGGATCTGTTACATCGAGTTCGGCGGCGAGACGGTAGGCCGGGTCGAGGTCACCTTCCGCCCGGGGGCGGCGCCGGTCGGCAACTTCGACGAGCCGTCGACGGCGTGGACGGCGGACAAGTCCGAGTTCGGCCGCAGCCGGGTCGCCCGCTGGTTCGGCCGCGACTGGCTACCGCTCGGTTAGCTGCCGCTCGCGGAGCGCCGCGCGGGCCAGCGTCTCGACCTTGCGCAGGACCTCGACGTGGGCGTGGTCGACGCGGATGTCCATCGTGACCGTTTCGCCGCCGCGGTCGAGGTTGAACAGGAAGAAAGAGCAGCACTCGCTCTCCCGGGCGGCGAGGTCGGCCGCGGTGTCGTACACCTCGGGACCGCCGGTGAGGACGAGGCGGAGCGACCGGCCGTCCGGGCGAGTGGTCACCGAGGTCAGCGCGCGGGCGAACAGCTGTTCGAACTCACGCACGCGCAACGGCTGCTCCGCGGTCGGCAGCGTGCACGCCGCCGGAACCCACGCCGTCTCGTCGAGCGTCACACCACCACGGTACGAACCCAGCGCAACTGTGCCGTCAGTACGACTCGATGACCTTCTTCGCGGTCGCCAAATCGCAGCCGGTGCTCTGCCGATAGGCCTTGATCGCGGCGATCTTGTCGCCGCTCGCGATCAGCTGCTGGACCTGCGGGGACAGCTGCGACTGGGCCACCGCGCGGAAGTCGGGCAGCGGGATGCCGGTGCGCTCGGACAGATAGTGCAGTTGGGCCTCGAGCAGCGACACCCGCTCGTACAGTTCGCTGGGCACAGTCATCGCGCTCCCCCTCGACTCAGTGGACGACCGCCGCACTGTACTGCGGCGGTGCGCCCAGCGCGGGCCGGTGCGACGGCGGTTGCCGGCCGTCCACATCGACGACGCCCAACTCGGCGGCGAGCTCGGCCGCGACGAGCACGCGTCCGCTGTAGCTCATCCGCTCCGGACTGTCGGCAAGCGCGGCGATGACCCGGCCGGGGAACTCCGCCGACTCCGCGTGCTGGGTGAGGGCGGCGTAGCGATGGTCGTTCGAGGTGAACAGCGCCTCGGTGCGCTCCGTGCGCAGCATGCCCATCCAGAGCGACACTGCGGCGACATCGAAGGGCCGGAAGTCCACGGCCATGTCGTGCGCCATCTTGTCGACGCCGGCCTTGACGGCGCCGTACGCCGGGCCGTGCATGTAACAGGTGCCGCCGAACGAGGACGTGTTCACCACGAGCCGCCCGCCCTCGACCAGCAGCGGCGCGGCGAAGAACGACGCGACGTAGGTCGAGCGCAGTCCCACGTCGAGCACCATCTGCTGCTCGAGCCGCTTCTCCCAGAACGGCCGGCGCGAGGTGATGCCGTCCGGGATCGCGAACGCGTTGTTGACCAGGATGTCGAGCCGGCCGTGCTCGGCGGCGACCTTGGCGAACAGCGCCTCGACCTGCGCGTCGTCGGCGTGATCGCAGACGACCGGGACACCGGAACCGCCACGCTCGTCGATCTGCTTCGCAGTCGTCGCGACACTGCCCGGCAACGGCGAGTCGCCGTCGCTCTCGGTACGCCCGGTGACGTAGACGGTGGCCCCGGTCGCGCCGAGCGCGAGCGCGATGCCCTTGCCCGCCCCACGGCTGGCCCCGGTCACGACGGCGACGAGTCCCACTGCGCACCTCCACAGAAGTAGAACAGGTTACAGCGGTAGCCGTCAGCCTCGCTGTGGAAGCATGGCGCCGTGTCGGACGCGCCCGCCGCGGCAGCCCGCCGCTCGGACGCAGTGCGTGACCTGCTCGCGCGGCACCGGCCGGCAGTTCTCGCGGGCGCCGTTGCCGCCTGTCTCGCCGTGGCCTACCTGCTCGCCCCGCTGACGGGCCTCGATCTGGCGGCGCAGATCGCGCGCGCCGACTTCGCCGGCGATCACCCGCTCACCCCCGTCGACTTCCGTTGGTTCGGCGGCAACCTCACGTTCGGTTACTCGCTGTGGACACCGCAGGTCATGGCGCTCGTCGGGGTGCGGCTCACCGGTGCGATCTGCAGCGTCGTCGCGACCGTCCAGACAACCGTGCTGTTCGGACGAACCGGTGCCAAGCGGCCGACGGCCGGCGGCGTCCTTGCCGCGCTCGCGCAGACCGTCAACCTCGTCGTCGGGCGTTTCACCTTCAGCCTCGGCATGATCTGCGGGCTGGGCGCCCTCCTCGTCCTGACTTCCGCCGCGCGCCCGGTGCGGATGCCCGCGCTGCTGCGCGTGGCCGTCCTCGCCCTGCTGGCCGGGGCGGCCAGTCCGGTCGCTGCGTTGTACCTCTGGATCTGTGCGGGCGCGCTAGTGCTCGTCGGCCGGTGGCGGTGCGGCTGCACCCTGCTGGTGGCGAGCGCGCTCCCGGTGCTCGTGATCAGCGGCGTCTTCGGCGACGGCGGGAACCAGCCGTATGCCGGACACGACTTTCGCGACGCGCTCATCGCCACCCTCGTCGTGCTGGTCGTCGTGCCCCTCGATCGTGCGGTGCTGCGGGTCGGCGCCAGCATCGGCCTGATCATGGTGGTCGTCGCCTACGTCGCCGATACCCCGGTCGGCAGCAACGCCAGCCGGTTGAGCCAGCTGTTCGCGGTGCCGATCGTCGCGGCGTACGTCGCGTGGCGGCCGTGGCTCGCCGCCGTCGCCGTCATCGCCGCCGGCTACCCGCAACAGGTGGTCGTCCACAACTGGTTCACCTTCGGCCCCTCGGCTGGGCAGGCGTACTACGAGCCGCTGGTCGAGCAGGTCCGCGCACGCGGCCCGCTGACCGGCCGCGTCGAGATCCCCGATACGAAGGCGCACTGGGAAGCAGCGTTTCTCGCCCGCGCCGTGCCGCTGGCCCGCGGCTGGATCCGGCAGGTGGACGTCGGCTTGAACGAGACGGTCTTCTACGACGGGCCGCCAACGCCGGCGACCTACCGCAGCTGGCTCGCCGCGAACTCGGTGCAATACGTCGCCGTCCCGGACGTCGCGCTGAGCTCCGCCGGGGTGAACGAGGTCGACACGATCGACCAGCACCCGTCGTTCCTCCAGCCCGTCTGGCACGACGCGCACTGGCGGCTGTTCGCGGTCGTGGCGCCGGTGCCGATCGTGGGCGCGCCCGGCCGGCTGGTGTCGGTGGACGCAGCCGGTATCACGCTCGACGCGCCGGTCGTGTCGGCGGTGGAGATCAACGCGCGCTGGTTCCGATGGCTCTCGTTGGCCGGCCCGGACGGGTGCATCGAGCAGAGCCCGGACGGTCACGTCCGGCTGGTGGCGACTGCGGCCGGCACCTATCGGCTGACCTCCTCGCTCGCGCCGTCCGGCCACTGTTGATCGCTCGACCCGCAGATCGTCCGATTCATGCGGGCTCCGCCGTACCCAGCGAGTCGGCGCCCACGAACTTGGGCGAACCCTTCTCGTAGAACTCGTCGACGTCGGTCACGGTGAACCCGCCCTGCTCGATCAGTGCGACGATCGGCCGAT
>JAVHVB010000008.1:0-11873 GCA_032160775.1 Pseudonocardiales bacterium
GCCGGCAGCAGGATCATCGCGAGTGCGCCGACGAGCAGGCCCACGACGATCACCGGGCGGCGGCCGCGGCTGTCCGCGATCCGGCCGACCGGCAGCAATAGCGCGCCGGTGACGACACTGCCGACGAGGAACGCCGCGTACACCCAGCCGGAACTCAGCCCCAGCCGATCGGTGACGAACTGCGGCAGGATCGCCGAGCGCGCGCCGACCAGGGCGAAGTCGGCGGCGAACGCCGCGGCGAGGGCCGCGACGTAGGCGCGATTGCGCAGCGCCGCGGCGAGCTCCATCGGCGCCGTGCGCACCGAGCTTCGCGCCGCCAGCTCGCTGTGCCGCAAGGCGCCGAGGCCCACCAGGCCCGCGACGACGAGTGTCCCCGCGTAGATGAAGAACGGCGCGCGCAGCGAGAGCGAGGCGAACGTGCCCACTGCGGGGCCGGCGATGATGCCCAGCAGGAAGGAGCCGGCCCACACTCCTTGCGCTTGCGCCCGCTGATGGTCCGGCGTGACCCGGATGAGCAGGCTGGCCGCGCTGACACTGAACATGATCGAGCCGACGCCGCCCGCTCCGCGCAGAACAAGCAACTGCCAGTAGGTCTGCGCGAAGCCGGCGAGGGCGCTGGAGACCGCGACGATGCCGATGCCGGCGGCGAGCATGACCCGCTCGCCGAAGGCGTTGACCAGCCGCCCGACGAACGGGGCCATGACGAGGCGCATGAACGCGAAGGCGCTGACGACGGCGCCGGCCGCCGCCTTGCCGACCCCGAACTCGCGAGCGAACAGCGGCAGCGCCGGTGCCACGAGGCCGAAGCCGAGCGCGACCATGAAGGCGACGCCGGTGAGCGCCCGCACCTCGCTGGGGAGTCCGCGCCAGGACCGCACGCGAACCTCCCTACGCGTTCCCGCTCACAACCTTCGTCACCTCAAGCGTAATCGGGAGCTGGTCAGGCACCTGCCATGACGCCTTTCCAGTACAACGTGCAGTCGGCGTCCGGCCGGTCGAAGCTGCTCGTGCAGGTGCCGGTGATCGTGCCGGCCCCGGACGCGTCGAAATACCGGCCCTGGCCGCCCTGGAAGGTGTAACTGCCGGTGACCGTGTAGTTGTTACCCGCCGGCGGGCTGGCGGTGTCGGTCAGCGTGATCGTGTACGGCGCGAAGATCTGGTCGAAGGTGTCCGACAGCTTGACGAGCAGGCCGGTCTCGACGAACACGGTGAACGAGTTCGGGAAGTCGGAGCTGTCGAACTCGATGCCGAACGCGTCCGATGCGGCGGATCCCATGCCGGTCGCGGTCCCGAACCCGAAGACCGTGTTGTTGATGTTGACGTTGAACTTGGCGGAGAACGCGTGCGTCGGGGCCGGGCGGTGGTTGGTGATTCTCACTACGTGCGTCTCGACGTCAGTGGCACCGAAGGAATCGGTGACATACACGTTGACCGAGTAGCTGCCCGGCGACGCGTACTTGTGCCGAACAGTCAGCCCGCGGCCGGCGGTCCCGTCACCGAACACCCAGAAGTACGGCGCGGCCGCGAGCGAGTCGCCTGGGTCGATGTCGCTCGACCCGGACGCGTTCGCGATGAGCGTCGGTCCGTCGAGCGAGGTCGTGAACGCCGCGACCGGCGGGTGGTCCGAGGCGTTCGTCACGCAGCCGAGCCCGTCGTCGGCGGCCAGTGCGTTGCTCCATTCCGACTGCAACAGGTACTGGTGTCCGTTGATCACCTGGTTGTACGGGCCGAGCCCGTTGTCCTTGGTCGGGCCGAAGTAGAACGCGCACTTGTCCGACGTCTCGTCACCGGTGTTCGGATCCGCCCACGCCAGCGGCGGCGCGTAGTCAGTGGCGTCGCCGATGTACGGGTCGTCGATCATCTCTCGATGCTCGTGGCTGGCAGCGTTGATCACCGGGTCCGCGTCGCTGCCGTTCGGGTGGCCGCCACCGGTCTCGCAGATCGGCCGCGCGGCGAACGGCATGATCGCGTAGAGGAAGTCGCCGTGTGCGCCGTGCGCGTTCGAGTGGTAGGCGCAGAATCGACTTGACGCGCAGGTGAGGCCGGTGTCGTCGAAGCACGTGTTGATGCCCGGCGGGGTGAAGACGAAGAATCCGCGGTTCGCCGGCCGGGTAATGCCTTGCCCGACGAGGAAGGTGTCGAGTTCGGCTTGCAGCTGGGAGTCGTTGAAGCAGGCCGGGAAGCCGCTGGCAGCCGGGCAACCGTTGGGGAACGGGTCGGTGTCCACGACCGAGCCGGCGTAGCTCGACGCGTTCGCGATCGGTCCGGTGGTGTCCGAGTATTGGTTCAAGACCGCATAGACGTTGTCGCCGTGGTCGACGGCAACGTCCTGGAAATAGCGGACGACGAGGTCGCGGTAGCTCTGCGACAAAGCCCCCGTCGGATCCCAGAACACGACGAACGTCTCGTTGGTGCGCAGCACCGGACCGCCCCAGTACTGAACCAACGGTTGCGGGAACTGCACCGCGCCGGAGGCATCCGTGACGACCGGCGGCTTCGAGTTCGCGAACTGGCGATGGAACGGCTTGGGCACGTTCTTCCCCGCGTGCGCCGGAGCGGCACCTGCCGCCCAGCCGGCTATGGCGAGGACGGCCACCATGCCGACTCGCAGGACCCGCGTGCTGAATGGACGCATGGCGCACCCCGTTCGCCGTAGTTCGGCCAGTGAAGCGCTGCGCACCTACCCCGTCAACGAGTTGTCCCCGCTTCGTCCGGGAATGTGCGGACGAAGCGGGGACAATTAGCGAATTTCGGCGTTACGCGTCGGCAGGCGTTTCCGGCACGTCGCCTTCCGCCTTGGGAGTGGCGGCGTCGTCGTCGACCAGGCCGAGGCTGATCTTGCCGCGCTGGTCGATCTCGAGGATCTCGACCTGCAGCTTGTCCCCGACGTTCGCGACGTCCTCGACCTTGCCGATCCGCTTGCCGCGGCCCAGCTTGCTGATGTGCACCAGGCCGTCCTTGCCGGGCAGCAGCGAGACGAATGCGCCGAACGCCGCGGTCTTGACCACGGTGCCCAGGAATCGCTCGCCGACCTTCGGCATCTGCGGGTTGGCGATGGCGTTGATCTGGTCGACCGCAGCGGCGGCCGAGGGGCCGTCGGCGGCACCGACGTAGATCGTGCCGTCGTCCTCGATGGAGATCTGCGCGCCGGTCTCGTCCTGGATCGCGTTGATCATCGCGCCCTTGGGGCCGATGACCGCGCCGATCTTGTCGACCGGGATCTTCACCACGGTGACGCGCGGGGCGAAGGGGCTCATCTCGTCCGGCCCGTCGATGGCCTCGGCCATCACGTCGAGGATGTGCAACCGGGCATCGCGCGCCTGGGTCAGCGCTGCAGCCAGCACCTCGGACGGGATGCCGTCCAGCTTGGTGTCGAGCTGCAGGGCGGTGACGAACTCCTTGGTGCCGGCGACCTTGAAGTCCATGTCGCCGAACGCGTCCTCGGCGCCGAGGATGTCGGTGAGCGCGACGTACTCGGTCTTGCCGTCGACGGTGTCGGACACCAGACCCATGGCGATGCCCGCCACCGGCGCCTTCAGCGGCACGCCGGCGTTGAGCAGGGCCAGCGTCGATGCGCACACCGAGCCCATCGACGTCGAGCCGTTCGAGCCGAGCGCCTCGGACACCTGGCGGATCGCGTACGGGAACTCCTCGCGCGACGGCAGCACGGGCACGAGAGCCCGCTCGGCCAGCGCGCCGTGCCCGATCTCGCGGCGCTTCGGCGAGCCCACCCGGCCGGTCTCACCGGTCGAGTACGGCGGGAAGTTGTAGTTGTGCATGTACCGCTTGGTGCGGTTCGGCGAGAGCGTGTCGAGCTTCTGCTCCAGGCCGAGCATGTTCAGCGTGGTGACGCCCATGATCTGCGTCTCGCCGCGCTGGAACAGGGCAGATCCGTGCACCCGCGGGACGACCTCGACCTCGGCCGAGAGCGTGCGGATGTCGGCCAGCCCGCGGCCGTCGATGCGGACCTTGTCGCGCAGGATGCGCTGCCGGACCAGCTTCTTGGTCAGCGAGCGGTACGCCGGGCTGATCTCGTTCTCACGACCCTCGAAACGCGGGGCGAGAGTCTGCTTGACCTGGTCCTTGAGCTCGTCGAGGCGCGCCTCGCGCTCCTGCTTGTCGGCGATGGTGAGTGCCTGCGAGAGGTCGTCGGAGACCTCGGCAGCCACGGCGTCGTAGACGTCGTCCTGGTAGTCGAGGAAGACCGGGAACTCGGCGACCGGCTTTGCCGCGTTCTGCGCGAGCTCGGCCTGTGCGCGGCACAGCTCGGCGATGAACGGCTTGGCGGCCTCGAGACCCTCGGCGACGATCTCCTCGGTCGGCTTGACGGCACCGCCCTCGATCAGCGCGATCGAGCCCTCGGTGGCTTCGGCCTCGACCATCATGATCGCGACGTCGCCGGAAGCGAGCGCCCGGCCGGCCACGACCATGTCGAAGGTGGCCCGCTCGAGCTCGGTCTGTGTCGGGAAGCCGACCCACTGGCCGTCGATCAGCGCGACGCGGGTGGCGCCGACCGGTCCGTCGAACGGCAGGCCGGAGATCTGGGTGGAGGCTGACGCGGCGTTGATCGCGACCACGTCGTAGGCGTGATCCGGGTTGAGCGCGAGGACGGTGATGACGACCTGGACCTCGTTGCGCAGACCTTTGATGAAGGTCGGGCGCAGCGGGCGGTCGATCAGCCGGCAGGTGAGGATCGCGTCCTCGCTCGGCCGTCCCTCACGGCGGAAGAACGAGCCGGGGATGCGACCCGCGGCGTACATGCGCTCCTCGACGTCGACCGTCAGGGGGAAGAAGTCGTAGCCTTCGCGGGGGTGTTTGCCGGCCGTTGTGGCCGACAGCAGCATGGTGTCCTCGTCCAGGTAGGCGACGACCGAACCGGCGGCCAGCTTGGCCAGCCGGCCCGTTTCGAAACGGATGGTGCGCTTGCCGAAGCTGCCGTTGTCGATGACGGCCTCGGTCTCGTAGATGCCACTCTCGGCGGCGATGTCATTGACGCCTTCGGCGTCGATTGCCTGCGACTGTGTTGACAATGCAGGACTCCTCTCGTACGTGCCGGGAGCGCACATGCGACGTACGAGCTGGTCACCTCTAATGGGTGCCGGTCTTCGATCGAAGCGGACGGGGGACCCTGCGCAACCGCGTGCGGTGCGTACGAGCCTTCGGCCGCCACTACCGAGGACCGGCGTCCTCGAAGTCGCAAGGACGCGCGTGTGTGCGTCCGGCTGATTGATATTCGGTTGTTGTGCTTCACGAAGAAGGGGAGCGACCCGACGGGCCACTCCCCCAGAGGCGCTACCGGCGCAGGCCGAGGCGCTCGACGATCGACCGGTACCGGTTGATGTCGGTCTTCGCGAGGTAGTTCAGCAGCCGGCGGCGCTGGCCGACCAGCAGCAGCAGCCCACGGCGGCTGTGGTGGTCGTGCTTGTGCTCCTTGAGGTGCTCGGTGAGGTCGCGGATGCGTTGGGTCAGCAGCGCGACCTGCACCTCGGGCGAGCCGGTGTCGCCCTCGGCGGAGCCGTACTCGGCGATGAGCTGCTTCTTGACATCCTGGGCCAACGCCACGGACGACTCCCTCGTGTTCGGTGCAGGCGCGCTCCACCGGTCTTGATCACGGCGGAAGGTTAGACGCGCACTGCGTCTGGGGCGCGTTAGTCAGCACCTCGTGTTCTAGGTTACCAGCCGTTGTAGAGATCCTCCGCATCGCGCAGCAGCACGCGGCCTAGGCTCGGCAGACGTGCCCGCCTTCACTGTGACCGAGCAGACGACGCTGCCACCGGACCAGGCGTGGGCCCGGCTGGTCGACTGGCCGCAGCACGCCGCGCACGTTCCACTGACCACGATCGCCGTCCGCTCCGGGGTCCCGGGACTCGGCGCCGGGTTCGTGGCACGCACCGGTGTGGGCCGGTTCGGCTTCGACGATCCGATGGAGATCGTCACCTGGGACCCGCCGCACTTCTGCCGCATCGAGAAGCGCGGCCGGGTGATGCTCGGCTGGGCGGAGCTGTCCGTGCGGCCGGCGGGCAGCGGTTCGGTGGTCACGTGGACGGAGGAAGCCGTGCCGGCCCGGCTGCCGCGCTTCGCCCGCCCCGCCGCCGACGCGGCCGGTCGCCGGCTGTTCACCCGGGTGCTGCGCGGGCTTCTCAGCGGCTGAACAGCTCGCGGGTCTTCGCCACGTCCGTGTGCATCTGCGCGACGAGCGCGTCGACGCTCTCGAACCGCTCCATCCCGCGCAGCCGCTCGATGAACTCGACGCCGAGCGTCGTGCCGTAGAGGTCGCCGACGAAGTCGAGGACGTACGCCTCGACCCGCCGCTGGCGCACCTCGAAGGTCGGGTTGGTGCCGACCGAGATGGCCGCGCAGCCGAGCTCGCCCCCGGGCACGGTGCGCCCCCACTCGTCCAGCCGCACGACCCGGCCCGCGTAGACGCCGTCGGCCGGCACCGCGGTATACGGCTCGGTGCGCAGGTTGGCCGTGGGGAAGCCGAGCGCGCGCCCGCGCTGGTCGCCGCGCTCGACCACGCCGTCGATACGGTGCGGCCGGCCGAGCACCGCCTGCGCGTTGCGCATGTCCCCGGCGGTCACGCAGGACCGCACGAACGTCGCGCTCAGCACCGTGCCGTCCTCGGCGAGCAGCGGGACCCCGTGCGTGGTGAACCCGAACCGCTCACCGAGCCGGGTCAGCAGCGGCACGTCCCCCGCCGCCTTGTGGCCGAACCGGAAGTTCTCCCCGACGATCACCGCCGAGGCGTGCAGCCGGTCGACCAGCGCCTCGTGGATGAACTCGTCCGGCGGCATCCGGGAGAACTCGAGGGTGAACGGCAACGGCAGGAAGATGTCCACGCCGAGCTGCTCGACGAGTTCGGCGCGGCGCACGATCGTGGTGAGCACGGCCGGGTGCGAGCCGGGTCGGACGACCTCGGACGGATGCGGCACGAAGGTGATCAGGACGCTCGGCACGCCGCGCTCGGCGGCGGTGCGGACCGCCTCACCGATGATCGACTGATGGCCGCGGTGAATGCCGTCGAACACGCCGATCGTGACGACGCAGTGCCCCCACCCCGTCGGCACCGAGTCGAGCCCATGCCACCGCTTCACAGGGGAACCCTACTGAGCGGGACGGAACGCGGGCGCGAAGGCGAGGGGCACATCACCCCAGCGCTCGCGCAGCGCCCCGGCCAGCCCGCCGGCCAGTCCGGCGAGGGCGGGCAGCACGTCGGAGCGCGCGGCGGCGGCGAGCCGGTGGCTGATCATCGCCCGGCGCGTCGGCGTCGGCTTGTCCGGGTTCAGCGCAGGATCGCCGCGCAGCGCGTTGTCGAGGAACCAGGTGGTGGTGATCAGCGCCCAGCCGACCGCCGCGGCGCGGACGTCCTGCACGAAGGTCGCGTCGCGCACCGCCGGGACGGCGGCCGCGGCCGCGTCGCGGTAGGCCTGCAGTGCGCGCTCGCCGACCTCCTCCGGCATCCGCCACGAGCACCAGCATGTCGGCCACGGGGCGAGCAGATAGGCGACGTCCCAGGCAACGTGGCGCCACTGCGCGCCCTCGAAGTCGAGCAACGCAAGCCCGTCCGCGGTCAGCACGTTGTTGTCCGGACAGGCGTCGGCCGGCGTGAGCGCGGCGAGACCGGAGCCGCCGAGGCGCTTGGCGAGCCCGCGCAGTTCGTCGATCGCGCCGTCCGGGACACGCACCTCGAGCGTCGTGCAGGCGCGATCCAGCGCGCGCACCGCGTCCTCGATGTCGGTACCGATCTGCGCGTCGCGCACCGGCAGGTCTCCCGTGCGCTCGTCCAGGGCCGCGCGGAACTCGGCGCGCAGCCCGATCGTCGCGGCGTGCAACCTGGCCATGGCGCCGGCCCACGTGCACACCGCGCGCTCGGCCACGGCGGGATCCCGGCCAAGAAGCGCGTCCGCCACGCTCGGGCCCGCACCCAGGTCGGACAGGATCAGCACCGGCGGCGCGCTCTGTTCGGCGACGACGCGCGGCGCCAGCACCATGCTCGGCAGCAACGAGAGCGCAGCCGATTCCCGGACCCAGCCCTCCCCCGCCGACCGGTACTGCTTCGCGATCAACGAGCCGGCCGTGCCGTCCTCGTACTCAGCGGCGACCCGGTGCACTGCGGTGCGGTCACTTCCGCCCAGCGGCTGCGGGCGAGACAGCCGCACGCCGGGCAGCACGGCGCGCACCGCGCCCAGCCCGTCGTCCATACCGGGGTTCTACCCCGCCGGAGCGAACACCAGCACCGGACGGGCGGCACCGTCGGTCTCCTGAAGCAGGGCGACGACCGTGCCGTCCGGCGCGAACGCGCCGTGCACGCCCGGCGTGCCGCGCGCGGCGAGCGGCCGGCCGTAGGACAGCTCCGCCGTCTCGCGGTCATCTACCTCGCGGGCCGGGAACGCGGCCCGGACCGCGGCGGCGAGTGGGAGGGAGACCGGATCGTCCGCCGCGGCCAGCTCGTCGAGGGTGCGTGCCTGGTCGAGCGCGAACGGCCCGACCCGGGTGCGCCGCAACGCCGTCAGGTGCCCACCGGTGCCGAGCGCAGCGCCGAGGTCGCGCGCCAGCGCGCGGACGTAGGTGCCCGAGGAGCACACCACCTCGACCTCGACGTCGAGCAGGTCGACCGCCGGCCGGACGAACGCTGTAGCGCCGAAGCGGAGGACGGTCACGGGGCGGGCGGCGAGCTGCACGGCCTCGCCGGCGCGCACCCGGTCGTAGGCGCGCTGCCCGGCCACCTTGATCGCGGATACCGCGCTGGGCACCTGTTCGATCGTGCCGGTGAGCGCCGCCATTCCCGTGCGCACCTCGGCCTCGGTGACCGCGGCAGCCGACGACCCGCCGGCGGGCGCGCCCTCGGCGTCGTCGGTGACCGTCGCCTGCCCCAGCCGAACGGTCGCCGTGTAGGCCTTGTCGGTGAGCACCAGGTGATGCAGCAGGCGGGTTGCCGAGCCGACGCCGACGACGAGCACCCCCGTGGCCATCGGGTCGAGGGTGCCGGCGTGCCCGACGCGACGGGTGCCGGCGAGCCGCCGCAGCCGCGCGACGACGTCATGGGAGGTCCAGCCGGCCGGCTTGTCGACGATCACCAGGCCGGGCCGGGCTGTTGCGGACACGGCGACAGCCTATGAAGCCGTGCCGACGACGAGCCAGCGGTCACCGCGGGTCCGGGCGAGCATGCCGACCAGCCGGACGCCGATGAACGCCGACAACCCGGCCCAGACACCGCCGAGTCCCCAGTGCCAGTGCAGCGCCGCGAGGTTCAGCGGGGTGAACGCGCCCAGCGCCGCCACGATCGTGATCGTGCGGAGGAACCGGATGTCGCCGGCGCCGATGAGCACGCCGTCCAGGGCGAACAGAAGGCCGGCGGCGGGGACCATGCCGATGAGCCACGGCCACAGCAGGTGGGCCTGCTCGAGCACGTCCGGCGAGGAGCTGAACAGCTGGGGGACGGCGTACCAGCCGGCGGCGAAGAGTGCGGCGAATCCGATGCCGGCGTAGAGCCCCCATCGGGACACCTGCCAGGTGATCGAGCGGGCCGCCTGGATGTTGGACGCGCCGAGCGCGGCGCCGACGAGGGACTGTGCGGCGATGGCGAACGAATCGAGCAGCAGCGTGGTGAACTCCCACAGCTGGAGCCCGATCTGGTGGGCGGCGATCTGCGCGGTACCCATCCGCGACGCGACGCCGGCTGCGGTGAGGAACGCGACCTGGAAGGCGGCCGAGCGCACGATCAAGTCCCGGCCGACGACCAGCTGGGCGCGCATCACCAGCCGATCCGGGCGCAGGTTGTCCGCGGCCGACCGCAGCGCGCGCACGAACAGCAGGGCGCCGACGAGTTGCGCGCCGACGTTGGCGAGCGCCGACCCGTCGAGGCCGAGGCCCGCGGGATACACGAGCAGCGGCGATGCGACCGCCGACAGCGCGTTCGCGGTCAGCACGATCCACACCGGTTCGCGGGTGCGTTGCACCCCGCGCATCCACCCGTTGCCGGCCAGCACCAGCAGGACGCCCGGCATGCCGAGCACCGCGATGCGGAACCAGGACTCCGCCGCCTGCTGGGTATGCGCGTCGCCGGCCAGCAGGCCGGTGAGCGGGCCGGCCAGCGCCTCCCCCGCGACGACGATGAGCAGGCCGATCAGCACCGCGAGCCAGGACGCCTGCACACCCTCGTTGACGGCCGCGTCGCGCCTGCCCGCGCCGAACCACCGTGCCGCGCGCGAGGTCGTCCCGGTTTCGACGAAGGTGCCGACGATGGTCAGCAGCGCCATCAGCGCGGCTCCGACGCCGAGCCCGGCCAGCGGGCGGGTACCGAGGTGGCCGACGACCGCGGTGTCGACGAGCAGGTACAGCGGCTCGGCGGCCAGCACGACGAACGCGGACGCGGCGAGCGCCAGCACGTTGCCGGCGGGCTTACTCAGCCGGCACCGTCCACGGAAACGACGCCGCTCACCGCCCAGCCGGCCGCGGTGCGGGTGACCGTCACTTCGTACCGGTGGTTCAGCACCGTGGGCTCGTTCGCGTCGTCGACCGCCCGCGTCTCCTGCGCCGCGATGAGCAACGTCACCGCGTCCGCGCCGGCCCGCACCACCGCGGTCGCGGTGACGGTCCCGGACGAGTCGTACTTGCCGACGTCCAGCTCGGCTTTCGCGCCCGCCGCACCGCTCTGCAACTGCTCGCGCAGCGGGCTGGTCGCCCCGTCGACGGCGCGCTGCAGGTCGGCCGGGAACTCCGATCGTTGGAAGCTCAGCAGGTTGACCACCTCCGTGCGCGCAGCGGTGACCGCGAGCGGGAGGGCCGCGCCGCCCGGCGGCAGGCCGGGGTCGGTGTCCTGCGTGAGGTCGCTGACGAGGAAGCGGTTGCCGTCGCGCCGGATCGTCGCGCAGAGGGTGATCGGGGTGACGTCACCGGCGGGACCCGTGCGGTCGTCGGTGATCCGCTCCCGGCCGAAGACGAGCACCGTCGCCTGATTGCCGTCGGCCGTCATGGCGCCGATGCCGACATCGAGCACCTCGAAGGTGTGCACCACGTGCTCGGCCGCCGCGGTGCGGGCAAGATCACCGGTGAGCGCAAGCCGGTACTGCTCGCGGTACTTGCCGGTGGTGACCGCCAGGCCGGCGTTGAGCGCGTCGTCGAGACGGCGGTAGTCGTAGGTCGTGATCGCGGCGATGTCCGACGCGGCACTGCCCAGGTACGTCGTGGCCAGCCCGGGATCGCGCAGGCTCGCGCCGGTGATCGTGGGGGTCGGGGTCGGCGTCGAGCTCCCGGCCCGTTTCGGTCCCGTGCTGCCGCCGGAGAAGGCCAGGGCCAACGAGACGATGACGACGATCGCCAGCACCGCGGCGGCGATCTCGAGGACGCGGCGCAGCCGCAGCCGGCGAGCAGTGCGCTCGGCGCGCAGCCGCTGCGCCCGGCTCCCCTCGCTCGACTCGCCGTTCTCGGCCCGGGCCGGCAGAACCGGCGCGAGCGGTTGGCGCGGCTTCGCCGGCCGGCGACGGCGCGGCGCACTCGGTGGCTTCGCGGCCTTGGGCGCCTTCGCGGCCCTGGGCGCCTTCGGGGCCTTGCGCGCCTTCGGTGGCTTCGGTGGCTTCGATGGCTTCGGTGGCTTCGGTGGCTTCGGTGGCGTCGGTGGCGGGGTCAACTGCTCCGGCTCGACCGGACGCGGGACCGGACGTTGCGACGGCGGCGCGGGCGTGGCCGGCTGCGGGCGCGCCGGTCTCGGCGTGGGCGCCGGCCGTCGCGGCTCACTCATGGAGCGCCCGGTGATCGACCGGCGGGCTCACTCATCGGTGTCGTCGGCGTCGACTTCGCGCGGCTTGCGATAGGGGTCGGCCTCGCCGGCCGGCCGCGCACCCTGCCGCACCGCCTCGACCTCCGCGTCGGCG
>JAVHVB010000009.1:0-3107 GCA_032160775.1 Pseudonocardiales bacterium
TCCTGGTCGGCAACTTCGTCCTTGTCCGCCACGACTCCGGTGCCGGGCCCACCGAGACCGTCGCGGCGGACGCGACCGGACGGGTGCGGGCGCAGGTCGAGACTGGGCTGTCGGCGCGCGAACTCGAGGTGCTCCGGCTGCTGTGCGCCGGCGACAGCGACCAGCAGATTGCCGAGACGTTGTTCATCAGCGTGAAGACGGTGCAGTCGCATCTCGACCGCATCCGCACGAAGACCGGTGCCCGCCGCCGCGCCGAGTTGCTGCGTTTCGCGATGGACCACGGCATTGCCTGACGAACCGGACCCGACCGTCGACGCGTCGGCCGCGCCGCGCGCACGCTCCCCGCTGTCGGCCGAACAGGTGCACCTGCCGGTCTATCGACCGCGGCACCGGGCGGCCGTCGTCTTCTGGTGCGCGTTCGGCATCGCGGCGCTCGGCGCCGCCCTGGCCGTCTGGCTGCTTCTAGCCTGAGCCGACCCACTGCACGCTCTGCACGCCCGGCGGCCCGATCGTGCGGACGACGTGCCCGCCGGCGTCGGCGATCACGACACGCCCGTTGACGACCGCCGCGAAGTGTCCGCCGTCGGGGGACCACGTCGGGCTGGTCGCCCCGGCCAGCACACTGCGCGGCTCGGAACCGTCCGACGCCACGCGCCACACTCCGGCCGGTGCCGCGCCGAGTTCATCGAAGAGCAGGCTCTGGCTCGGCGCCCAGGACAGGCTCCCGGGCAACAGCACCCCGGCCACCGCCGGGTCGGCGAGGACGTTGCGGGCCGGACCGCCCGAGCTCGTGACCAGCCAGATTCCGCCTTGGTTCTGGACGAACGCAAGTTGGGATTCATCCGCCGACCAGGCGAGCGAATGGACGTTGTCGCCCTGTGCGACGACCTGTGGCGGTGCCGTTGCGTCGGCGCCGGTCACGTCGATGTCACAGTGCGTCGGCCCGATCGCCGAGCTGGTGCAGATGCTGAACGCGACCCGGGTGCCGTCCGGGGACCAGCTCGCCGCGCCGACACCCTCCCCGCCGGTGCCGGGGCCCCACAGCACCGTGGGGTGGGTGCCGTCGGCGTGTTCGGCGACGAGAGCGCCTTCGACCTGGGCCAGGATCTGCCGTCCGTCCGGCGAGAGTGCCAATATCCCGCACTCCTGCGCACACTGCGTGACTGTCGTGCGCAGCGCGCCGGATGTGTCCAGTAGGTCGTAGGCCGGCGCACCACCCTGGCCGGGCCGGGCGGCGACGGTGACGAACAGCCGACCGACGAGCGGACCCGCTGACCCGGCTCGGGTCGTGCTGACGCGCGGGCTCGGCACCGCCGCGGCGTTATGTGCTCCGGGACGAGTCGCCAGCACCGCGCCGACGACCGCAGCAGCTGTCACAACCGCGGCGCCGCCCCACCAGAAAGCGCGCGATCCCAGCCGGCGGGTAGCCGGCGCAGCCGCCCGCACAGCCGACCCGGCGGCGCCGGGTGCGGGGCCTATCGCCTTGGCCGAACCGGCAGCGGCGGCCAGCCCGCCGACCAGCGCGCCGAGCCCGAGACCGGTACGCCAAGCGGTGCCATAGCGATCCCGCGCGGCGTCTTCGAGCAGCCTCAGGAATTCATCGGCACTCTGCGGGCGGGCGGCTGGATCCTTGACGAGCCCTGCCATGCACAGCCGGGCGAACTCCTCGCCGATCGATGCGTCGGCGGCCCGCGGGTCGGGTACCGGCGCAGACAGATGTGCCGCGAGAACTGCCGCCGCGTCCGCGCCGCCGTAGGGCCGGCGACCGCACAGCAGCTCGAACAACATCACCGCGCACGCGTAGATGTCGCTTCGTACATCAGCGGTCTCTCCGCGGATCTGTTCCGGGCTGAGGTATGCCGGTGAGCCGGTGATCCCGCCGTCAACGACGCCGACCGCGGGTGGTGCAGCGGCGAGCCCGAAGTCGATGAGTCTCGACACGCCGTTCTTGCCGATAAGGACGTTCTCAGGCTTCACGTCACCGTGCAGCAATCCTGCGCGGTGCACCGCGGCGAGGCCGTGCAGCGCCCCGCGCAAGACGTCGACGGCCTGCGGTCCGCTGAGCCGCTCGTAGCGGTCGAGCACGGCACGAAGCGATGCGCCGTCGACGAAGTCGGTCACGATCGCGGCGAGATCCCGCTCGACGATCACCTCGCGCACCCGCACGCTGTGCTCATCGTCGACCTGGCGCATCGCGGCTGCCTCGTGGTGCACCCTGGCAAGGAAGTCCGGATCATCGACGGAACCGCGGTCGAGCACCTTGGCGGCCACCAGCTCGCCGTGCGTCGGGTCGGTGCACAGATAGACCGTGCCGAAGCCGCCGGAGCCGATGACTCCGGCGACCTCGTAGCGGCCGATGTTGGTCACGGCTGCGCGATCGGCACCGACACGTCGCCCTGCCAGACGAGCTGGAGCGATTGCTCACCCGCTGCCAGGTTGAAGCACAGCGGGCCTGGCGGCGTGAACGACTTGCCCGGCGCCAAGGGCCAGCCGTCGTCGGACAGGTCCTGGGACACACAGCCACGCACCCCCGCGCGGCCGGACGCCACGGCGTCCTCGGCCGCGACGTCCTGGCCCGCCACGTCCAGGACATCGAAGTCGGTGCTCGTCACGTGGAAGGTGTTCGGGTCCTTGTTGGTCACCGCCACCGTCAGCACGAGTTCGGTCGAACCATCCGGCTGTTGCACCCGCGAGATGCCGTCGACGCAGACGACCGCGGCGAAGGTCAGCGACAAGTAGGACGGGTTCGGGTCCGAGCACCGGCCCGACGGCCCGCCACCGTTCACGGTCGGCAGGCCGCCTCCGCTGCTGCACGCGACGAGGCCGGAGACGGCCGCGGCGACCAGGGTCGCGGCGGTGCTGATTCGGATGTTCATCGGAACCCCCTGAGGTGTTTTCTGGTGACGGGGGAGAGCCTGCCGCCGCGCGACGAGACCGGGTATCGGTGCTTCACCCCAATCCTCGTGGGTACTCGGCCGCTAGTCTGCGCGCATGGGACTCGTGATTGGCATCATCGTCGGCGTCGTTGTCGTGCTGCTGCTGTTGTGGATCGTTCTCTCCTACAACGGGCTGGTGCGGGCGCGTAACGCGTTCAAGAACGCCTTCGC
>JAVHVB010000010.1:0-4532 GCA_032160775.1 Pseudonocardiales bacterium
ATGCCGAACGCACCCGGGATGCCGCCCGTGCCGCGCGATTCGGCCTCGTTCTGGAAGCCGACGAAGTAGGTCTTCGGGCCGTCGACCCCGAGCATCTGCGGCAGGATCTGCGCACCCAGGTCGGCCGAACGCACCGTGCCGGCGATGTCGGTCAGCTCGGCCAGCATCTCGCGGCGCGCGTCGTCCACCGGCGAGAGCCAGGTGTCCTCGGGCAACCCGGCCACCTGCCGGGTCGCGTCGGCCAGCGCCTTGTCGGCCGCGGCCAGCGTCGGCGCCACCTGCTCGATCGGGGCCAGGTCGATCGAGCCGTCCGCGCGCCGCAACTGGTTCGGCTCGAGCGTGTCCCGCGCGTCCAGCAGGGCGGGCAGCGTGGCGGACGACAACGTGTCGACCGCTGACGCGATGCCGCGCACCGACTCGAACGGGTTCCCGCCACCCGGCAGCGCCCCGGCGAGCGCCCACGCCGGCCCTGAGGACCACGTGTGCGCGCGGGACGCGCTCGTCTGGAGGTCGGCCAGGGTCACCCGCGCCGCAGCCAGGTCGCCGTCAGAGACCTGCTGACGCAACAGATGGACCGATGCCCTCGCGTCCTGGAGCTCGCTACGGACGATCAGCCCGGTGACGACCAGCCACACCCCACCGAGCACGAGCAGCGCCCCGGCGGCGATCATCGTCCAGCCGAGCCACCGCCGGGTGTCGAAGCCCTGGGCGGCAGTGCGCTTGGTGTCCGAGCGCCCGGTGTCCGAGCGCTGCGCGTCGCCGCTCAGTCGGTCTCGGCCGTCCGGCGCCGACGCGCGCTGAGCACGAACAGCCAGCCGCCGACGATCAGGACCAGGCCCAGCAGGCTGATGCCGAGCACCTGCACGCCGGTGTTGGAGCTGCCGCCGCCGTGGTTGTCGCCGCCGTTGCCCTGCCCACCGGTGCCGCGCCCGCCGATCACGAAGCGGCAGGTTGCCTGGTCCCTGGGTGGGCCGGCGGTGCCCGTTGCGACCACGGTGTGTTCGCCGCTCACGCCGGACGGCAGTTGCAGCACCTTGTGGAAGTTGCCGTTCGCGTCGGCGTTCACCGAGCCCAGCGTCGTGACCTTGCTGTGCAGGGTGATCACGATGTGGTCGTGCGGCAGGAAGTTCTGACCGTTCATGGTGATGCTTCCGCCCACTGCCGGCTTGAACGGCGTGCAAGCCGCGCGCGCCTGGTGGTGGTGGCCATATGGCGGCGGCGCCTTGGCTGAACTGGCGGCGGCGGTGACCGAGAGGCCGACCAGCAGGGTCAGCAGAGCGACCACGAGCGCCGCTGCGCGCTTACGACCTGACATGGGACGTCCTCGTTTCCGTGGGAGCGAAGCCGCCCCGTCTTGATCCAGAAGATAACGGACGGAGGCCGTCCGGCGACAATCGCACCATCAGTACGCCCCGCGCCGACGCAGCACCGCGAGGATCGTCCGGGCCAGGATCGACAGATCCAGCCCGAGGCTCCAGTTCTCGACGTAGTACAGGTCGAGCCGGACGGCGTCCTCCCAGCTCAGGTCCGAGCGCCCACTGACCTGCCAGAGGCCGGTCAGCCCGGGCCGCACCAGCAGCCGCCGGCGGGCTTGGCCGGTGTAGGTGGAGTCCTGGGTGGCGAACGGGCGCGGGCCGACCAGCGACATGTCGCCGTTGATCACGTGCACCAGCTGCGGGAGCTCGTCGAGGGAGAACTGTCGGACGTAGCGGCCGACCCGGGTGACCCGCGGATCGCGGCGCACCTTGAACAGCACGCCGCCGCCGTCCTGCTCGTTCAGCTCCAAATCGCGCAACTGCTCGGCGTCGGTGTGCATCGTGCGCAGCTTGAGAATGGTGAACTCCGCGCCGTGCGCGCCGAGCCGCCGCTGCCGGTAGAACACCGGGCCGCGCGAGTCGAGCTTGATGGCCAGCGCCGCGACGGCCAGCACCGGCACCGCGAGCAGAAGCATGATGCTGCCCACGACGATGTCGAGCGCCCGCTTGGCGATCTTCGGGAAGCGGCCGAGCTGCGGCTGCTCGAGCCACACCAGCGGCAACCCCTCGACCGGGCTGACCCGCACCCGCGGGCCGGCGACCTCGGTGAGCGCCGGGGCGATGACCAGCCCGCGTCCGGTGCCTTCGAGCTGCCAGCCGAGTTCGCGCACCGCGGTCGGCCCCAGGCCGCTGCCGGTGACGGCGATGACGTCGGCGTCCACCCGCTCGGCCGTGGCCGCCGCGTCGAGCACACCGCCGACCACCCGGACGCCCTCGCCGAGGGTCGCGCCGCGCTCGGAGTCCTCGACGCATGCGCCGACCACGTGCAGGCCAGCGCCCTTGGCGCGCTCGGTGACCTCGAGCAGATGCCGGACGGACTCGGTGGTGCCGACCGCGAGGATGCGGTGCACCCACTTGCCGTGCCGGCGCCGCTCGTTGACGAAGACCCGGACGAGGCTGCGGAACAACAGCAGCAGCACGATGCCGACCGGGATGGTGATGACGACGTAGCCGCGCGCGACCTGCGTCTTCGTCGCGTAGCAGTAGATGGCGAGCACGCTCGCGGTGACCGCGCTGGCGCGAAGCAGGATGCGCGCCTCGGTGGGGCCGGTGGCGATGTGCCGGATGTCGTAGCCGCCGCAGTTTTGCAGCACCGCCACCCAGCCGAGTACTAGCACGATCGCGAGCAGGCCGTAGTGCTGCGCCGGCGTCGCCTGGCCGAACCGGACGAGGTAGCCGACGGCGGTCGCGTTGGCGACGGCGATCAGGTCGACGGCGAGCAGCACGAGCCGGTAGCGCGTCATCCACGACCGGGACGTGCCGATCGCGCGGTCGACGGCCGCGAAATCGAGTGCCGGCACGAAGGTGCGCGACGCGTCCGCGACGTCGGTCATTGCTGCTCCACTCTGTGGGACCCGCGCAGCCGCCAGAGCGCTCGCGTCCCGTTGCCCCATCGCCGGAGGTGAGACCTCCGCCGGGATCTGAATGTACGGCCGGGACGGGGGTAGACCAAGGGCCGGAATACCCGGACGCGCCCGACTTGTGCCAGAACGCGACGTTCGACTTTGCCCGGCGGGACCTTTTGCCCGATTTGACTTACGCCCAGACGGCCTGCGGCTCGGCGCGGCGCTCGGCGAGCGGTACCGGACCGTCGTACTCGCGGATCACCTCGTAGCGGGTATTGCGCTCCTTCGGCATGAAACCGGCGTCCCGGATCAGGTTCAGCAGATCGTCGCGGGTGAGCTTGTCGGGCGTGCCGAAACCGTCCGCGTCGTGGGTGATCTTGTACTCGACGACCGAGCCGTCCATGTCGTCGGCGCCGAAGTTCAGCGCGAGCTGGCTGGTCGACAGCCCGTGCATCACCCAGAAGACCTTCACGTGCGGGAAGTTGTCGAGCATCAGCCGGCTTACCGCGAAGGTCTTCAGCACGTCGATCGGCTGGGCCATCGGCAGGTAGGACAGCCGATTGTTGTCGTTGTGGAAGCGCAGCGGGATGAACACCTGGAACCCGCCGGTCTCGTCCTGCAGCTCGCGCAGTCGCAGCACGTGGTCGACGCGGTGCCGCGGCTCCTCGATGTGTCCGTAGAGCATCGTGGCCGGGGTCTTCAGCCCCTTGCTGTGCGCGAGGCGGTGGATGCGCGACCAGTCCTCCCAGTGGGTGTCGTGGTCGACGATCTGCTTGCGGACGTCCCAGTCGAAGATTTCCGCGCCGCCGCCGGTGAGACTCTCCAGCCCGGCGTCGATCAGCTCGTCGAGGATCTCGTCGGCGCTCAGCCCGGAGAGCGACTCGAAGAAGTGGATCTCGGTTGCGGTGAAGCATTTGAGCGCGACGTCGGGGAGCGCCTGCTTGAGTTCGCGGAGCACCCGCGGGTAGTACTTCCACGGCAGCGTCGGGTGCAGGCCGTTGACGATGTGCAGCTCGGTGAGGCCGTCGCCGCGCATCGCCTCGGCGGTGGCGACCGCCTCCTCGACGCGCATGGTGTACGCGTCCTTCTGGCCCGGCTTGCGCTGGAAACTGCAGTACGCGCAGGACGCCGTGCAGACGTTGGTCAGGTTGAGGTGGCGGTTGACGTTGAAATAGACGGTGTCCTGATTCTTCGCGGTGCGCACCTGGTGCGCCTGCCCGCCGAGCCAGGCCAGGTCGTCGCAGTCGTAGAGGTCCTCGCCGTCCTGCCGGGTGAGCCGCTCGCCGGCTTCGATCTTCTCGGTCAGCTCCGCCTTGCGCGCCGCACTCCACATACGTCCAGGGTACGTAGCCCGGGGTGCGCTGCCGACCGCCCCACCGCCTTCCGCCCTTCCGCCCTTCCGCCCACCACCTTCGGTGCCTACCGCCCCACCACCTTCGGTGATCAACAGGGCAAAGCCCGTGCCATCGGCCGCGTTCGGCCCTGTTGATCAGCGCACGTGTCCCGACAGAATGGAGCGGTGGGATTCCGACGCCGCCATGACTTGCCCCCGGAGCCGAGTTCGGACGGTCCGCGCGACCCGAACCTGCCGATGCTGTCTGTGCCGCAGGCGGCGGCGCTCGGCGCGCTGGCCGAGCGGACCTTCCGGGCC
>JAVHVB010000011.1:0-3083 GCA_032160775.1 Pseudonocardiales bacterium
CGGTCGGGCGCAACTTCGGCGACGCGCACGAGCCTCTGCTGGTCTCGGTCCGCTCCGGGGCGAAGTTCTCGATGCCCGGGATGATGGACACCGTCCTGAACATCGGCCTCAACGACCAGTCGGTGCGCGGACTGGCCAAGCAGTCTGACAACGAGCGGTTCGCCTTCGACTCCTACCGCCGGCTGATCCAGATGTTCGGCAAGACCGTCCTGGGCATCGACGGCGACCATTTCGAGCGCGCGCTCGAGGCGGCCAAGCACGCGAAGGACACGCAGAACGACCTGGATCTCGACGCCGACGATCTCCGCTCGATCGTCGAGACCTTCAAGGACGTCGTCGTCGAGCACGCCGGCCGCCCGTTCCCGCAGGACCCCCGCGAGCAGATGGACATGGCGGTGCGCGCCGTCTTCGACTCCTGGAACACCGAGCGGGCGGTGATCTACCGGCGGCAGGAGCGCATCCCGGCCGATCTCGGGACGGCCGTCAACATCTGCTCGATGGTGTTCGGCAACCTGGACATGGCGTCGGGCACCGGCGTGGCGTTCACCCGCGACCCGGCGTCCGGCGCGCAGGGCATCTACGGCGACTACCTGCAGAACGCGCAGGGCGAGGACGTGGTCGCCGGCATCCGCAACACGGTGCCGCTGGCCGACCTGGAGCAGCTCGACAAGAAGTCCTACGACGAGTTGCTGCACATCATGCAGACCCTCGAGGAGCACTACCGCGACCTGTGCGACATCGAGTTCACCATCGAGCGCGGCAAGCTCTGGATGCTGCAGACGCGGGTCGGCAAGCGCACCGCCGCGGCGGCGTTCCGGATCGCGCTGCAACTGACCGACCAGGGCCTGATCGACATGGACGAGGCGGTGTCCCGGGTGTCCGGCGCACAACTCGGTCAACTGATGTTCCCGCGCTTCGATCACAGCGACGACCGGAAGAAGATCGCCACCGGCATCCCCGCCTCCCCGGGCGCCGCAGTCGGGAAGGTCGTGTTCGACTCCTACACCGCGGTGAAGTGGTCGCGTTCGGGCGAGGCCGTCATCCTGGTCCGCCGGGAGACGAACCCGGACGATCTCAACGGCATGATCGCCGCGGCCGGCATCCTCACCTCCCGCGGCGGCAAGACCTCGCACGCGGCGGTCGTCGCGCGGGGGATGGGCAAGACCTGCGTGTGCGGCGCCGAGTCGCTGAACGTCGACACGAAGAAGCGGGTACTGCGCGCCCGCGGCGGCCAGGAGATCCACGAGGGCGACGTGATCTCGATCGACGGCACCACCGGCGACGTGTTCCTCGGCGAGGTGCCGGTCGTGGACTCGCCTGTCGTGCGGTACTTCGAGGACGGGACGGTCGACGAGTCGGACGACCTCGTCGTCGCCGTCGACCGGGTGATGCGGCACGCCGACGGGGCACGGCGGATGTCGGTGCGCGCGAACGCGGATACGCCGGAGGACGCCGCCCGGGCGCGCCGGTTCGGAGCGCAGGGCATCGGGCTGTGCCGCACCGAGCACATGTTCTTGGGCGAACGCCGGCAACTGGTCGAGCGGCTGATCCTGTCCGACACCGACGAGCAGCGCGACACCGAACTCGCCGAACTGCTGCCGCTGCAACGCGAGGACTTCGTCGGCATCCTCGAAGCGATGGACGGGTTGCCGGTCACCATCCGGCTGCTCGATCCGCCGCTGCACGAGTTCCTGCCGGACATCACCGAACTCTCGGTGCGGGTCGCGGTCGCCGAGTCCCGCGGCGAGCCGCGCGAGAACGACCTGCGGATGCTTCAGGCGGTGCACAAGCTGCATGAGCAGAACCCGATGCTCGGCCTGCGCGGGGTGCGGCTCGGCGTCGTCATCCCCGGCCTGTTCGAGATGCAGTCCCGCGCCATCCTGGAAGCCGCCGCGGAACGGATCAAGGCCGGCGGCGTGCCGCGGGTCGAGATCATGGTGCCGCTCGTGGCGAACGTCCAGGAGTTCGAGACGGTCAAGCACAACATCATCCAGGTTGCCCGCGACGTGCGCGCCGAGACCGGCGTGCACCTCGAATTCCTGATCGGCACGATGATCGAATTGCCGCGCGCCGCGCTGACGGCCGATCAGATCGCGGAATCCGCCGAGTTCTTCTCCTTCGGCACCAACGACCTCACCCAGACCACCTGGGGCTTCAGCCGCGACGACGTCGAGGCCGCGTTCTTCACCCAGTACCTGGAGAAAGGGATCTTCGGCGTCAGCCCGTTCGAGTCGATCGACGAGGATGGCGTCGGCGAACTCGTCCGGATCGCCGTCGAGAAGGGCCGCTCGCGCCGGCCCGGGTTGAAGCTCGGCGTGTGCGGCGAGCACGGCGGCGACCCCGAGTCCGTCCACTTCTTCGAACGGGTCGGGCTCGACTACGTTTCCTGCTCCCCGTTCCGGGTGCCCATCGCCCGCCTCGAAGCCGGCCGTTCGGTCGCCACGGAGTAACCGGCGGGCAGTACCGTCGAGGATGTGTTTCGCCGCAAATCCCGCGTTGAGCCGTCCGTCGTCACCGCGTCGCGTCGGCATGAGCCGGGCGGCGGCACGCTCGTCACGCCGACGGTCGCGCTGGTGCAGCAACTGCTGGACGAGTTCGGCCTCAAGCACAGCATCGACGACGACGGGGACCTGACTGTCCGCTGGGAGAAGTGCAGCGTCTACTTCTTCTTCTACGGGGAGCGCCGGGAGGTGCTCCAGGCGCGGATGTATCTCAACCGGCGCTTCGACGTCGAGAACCGCGCCACGCTCGCCCTGTTGCTGGACGAGTGGAACCGGACCAAGTTGTTCCCGAAGGCGTTCACGATCCTGCCCGACGACGGGATGGTCGGGATCTGCGCCGAGCAGTGCTTCGACTTCGAGGCCGGTGCCACCCGGTCCCAGTTCAAGTACACCGTCGGCATGTGGATCGACACCCTGCTGCGCTTCGGCGACTGGCTCGAAGACCAGCTCTGACTACGGTTTCCCCGTGAACTCATACGCGGCCGCCGACCGGGAGCGGGAGGTCGTCGAGCCCGCGAAGCGCGCGGGCGCGGAGCCGCAGGCGACCGAGCGCAGTGACTTCGCCCGCGACCGCGCGCGGGT
>JAVHVB010000012.1:0-2706 GCA_032160775.1 Pseudonocardiales bacterium
AGACCGCGCTCGCCTGACCCCACCCCTCAAGGAGACCCTCCCCACA
Organism: Pseudonocardiales bacterium; assembly: GCA_032160775.1. Lineage (GTDB taxonomy): Bacteria > Actinomycetota > Actinomycetes > Mycobacteriales > Jatrophihabitantaceae > Jatrophihabitans. The sequence goes on from JAVHVB010000012.1 coordinate 47, forward strand.
TGTCGATCATCGAGACGGCGCCCGCGTACGCGGCCGCGCCCGTCACCGCCCCCGCCGTCGCCGCCCGCGACGTCACCCGGCGCTACGGCCACGGCGACGCCGCGGTCGACGCGCTGCGGGGCGTCAGCCTCACGGTGCCGTCCGGGCAGTTCATCGCCGTCATGGGCCCGTCGGGCTCGGGCAAGTCGACGCTGCTGCACGTGCTCGCCGGCCTCGACCGGCCGACAAGCGGCGAGATCTACGTGGGTGACACGGAGATCACATCGCTGAACGACAAGCGGCTGACGCTGCTGCGGCGCGACCAGATCGGCTTCATCTTCCAGTCGTTCAACCTGCTCCCGACCCTCACGGCAGCCGAGAACATCGAGCTCCCCATGCGGATCGCCGGCCGCAAGCCGGACGCGCTCTGGGTGCGCTCGATCGTCGAGACGGTCGGCCTCACCGATCGACTCGGTCACCGGCCGGCGCAGCTCTCCGGCGGCCAGCAGCAGCGGGTCGCCGCCGCCCGCGCCCTCGCCGGCCGGCCGCAGGTCGTCTTCGCGGACGAGCCCACCGGAGCACTGGACTCTCGCGCGGGAGCAGAGCTGCTCGGGTTCCTGCAGGGCGCCGTGCGCAACACCGGCCAGACGGTGGTCATGGTGACGCACGACCCGGCGGCTGCCTGCTACGCCGACCGGGTGGTCTTCCTCGCGGACGGCCACATCGTCGCCGACATGTCCGACCCGACGAGCTCGTCGGTCTTCGACTTCATGAAGAACCTGGGGGGCTGACACATGTGGACCGCAACCGTTCGCGGGATGCTCGCGCACAAGCTGCGCCTCGTCCTGACCACCGCGTCCATCACCCTCGGCGTCGCTTTCCTCGCCGGCACGCTGATGCTCACCGACACCATCAAGGTCGCCTTCGACCAGCTGTTCGGGAAGGTGTCCTCCGGCAGTGACGCCGTCGTACGCACGCAGACGGCCTATGACCAGGTGGCCGGCGTCAGCGTCGGCCGCAGCCCGATCTCGGCTGCCGTCCTCGACCACGTGAAGGCCGTTGACGGCGTCTCCGCCGCCGAGGGCTACGTCAGCGGCTACGCGCTGCTCACGGACAACGACGGCAAGGCCGTGTTCGCCAAGGGCGGCGCCCCGACGGTGGGTTACAGCATGCCCGCCGACACCGCGCTGCGCGGGGCGGTCCGCGTCCGCACGGGCCACGCGCCGACCGGACCGAGCGAGGTCGCCATCGATGCCACGTCGGCCGAGCATCACCACATCGCACTCGGTTCGCAGATCGACGTCCTCTTCCGCGGCCCGACCCAGCACTTCACGGTCGTCGGAACCGTCCGGTATGGCGACGCCAATGACCTCGGTGGCACGACGGGGGCCTACTTCGACACCGCAACGGCACAGAAGGTCCTGGGCACACCCGGCTCCTTCACGCAGATCGACGTACGCGGGAACGGCACGGTGTCCGACGCCGCGCTGGCGAAGCGGATCAGCGCCGTGCTGCCGAAGGGGGCAGAGGCGGTCACCAGTGCGACGGTCGCCAAGGAGTCGGCCGACGCCTTCCACAAGCAGTTCAAGTTCCTCGACGTCATGTTCATGGTCTTCGCCGGGATCGCGCTGTTCGTCGGCGCCTTCATCATCTGGAACACCTTCTCGATGATCGTCACGCAGCGCTCGCGCGAGATCGCGCTGCTGCGAGCCGTCGGCGCCACCCGCAAGCAGGTGAAGCGAAGCCTGCTCGTCGAAGCTGCGCTGCTCGGCGCCGGCGGGTCTGCCATCGGCATCGCGGTCGGTGCGGGCGTCGCCAAGAGCCTCAAGTGGCTGATGGGCGTCCTCGGCTTCGCGCTGCCGAGCACGGCCCTGCAGATCCAGGGCCGGACGATCTGGGTGCCCGTCGTCGTCGGCATCGCCGTGACGGTTGTCGCCGCGCTGGTGCCGGCTCGCCGGGCCACCAAGGTGCTCCCGGTCGAGGCGCTGCGCGACGCCACCCCCGGCGCGACCCGCCCGGGCCGCGTGCGTGCAGCCATCGGCCTGGTGCTGACCGGTGGTGGCGTGGCGGCGATCCTGTCCGGGCTCTACTCCGGTGCCGGCAGCAGCAACAAGGTGATGCTCGGCATCCTCGCCACGCTGATCGGCGTCATCACGCTGTCCCAGCTGGTCGCACGTCCGCTGGCCTCGCTGATCGGCGCCCCCCTGCGGCTGCGCGGGGTGGCCGGTGACCTGGCCCGGCAGAACGCGATGCGCAACCCGCGTCGCACGGCATCGACTGCCTCGGCACTGATGATCGGGCTCGCCCTCGTCATCAGCATGGGCGTGTTCGGGTCGTCCTTGAAGGCGTCGTTCGGGACGGTCCTGGACAAGGCCACGAACGCTGACCTCTACGTCACGCCCTCGAACATCCACGGCGACGGCTTCAGCCCTGATGTCACGCACCTCGTCGAGGCAGTTCCGGGCGTTGCGACCATCTCGGCGACCGGATACGGGCTCGCCCGCTTCGACGGCGCTGAGACGACCTACGGCTCGGTGGACCCGGCCACCCTGAACCAGGCGCTCAACCTGGAGATGGTGTCCGGATCGGTGAAGGCCCTCGGCCCGAAGGGGGTCCTCGTCCAGACGGACGTCGCCAAGAAGCACAGCTGGAAGGTCGGCGACACCGTGTCGACCGAGTTC
>JAVHVB010000013.1:0-8024 GCA_032160775.1 Pseudonocardiales bacterium
TGGCGGCCGGCGCGGCGATCGTCCTGTTCGACGGGAATCCGATGCATCCCGGCCCGGACGCGCTGTGGCAGCTCGCGGCGCGCACGGGCGTCACCTGCTTCGGGGTGTCCGCGCCGTATCTGCAGGCGTGCGCGAAGGCCGGGGTCCGGCCGGCTGATCTGGACCTGTCGGCATTGCGGACGGTCGGCTCGACCGGCGCCCCGCTGCCGCCCGAGGGCTTCGCCTGGGTGTACGCCGCGGTCAAGGCCGACGTGGCCCTGTCCTCGCTGTCCGGAGGCACCGACGTCTGCACCGCGTTCGTCGGCGGTGCGCCGATCCTGCCAGTCCGCGCTGGCGTCATCCCGTGCCGCATGCTCGGCAGCGCGGTGGAGTCGTTCGGGCCGGACGGCGCCCCCGTCGTCGGCGAGGTGGGCGAACTGGTCATCACCGCGCCGATGCCGTCGATGCCGGTGGCGTTCTGGAACGACCCGGACGGGACGCGGCTGCGCGAGGCGTACTACGACGTGTATCCGGGCGTGTGGCGACACGGCGACTGGATCAAGATCGAGAGCGACGGGTCGTGCGTGATCTACGGCCGGTCGGACTCGACGCTGAACCGGGGCGGCGTGCGGATGGGCACCGCGGAGTTCTACCGGGTGGTCGAGGAGCTGCCCGGCGTCTCGGACACCTTGGTGATCGACACGTCCGCGGCCGGAGTCGAGGGCCGGCTACTTCTCTACGTGGTCCTCGAGGCGGGCACCGACCTGGATGCGGCGCGGGAGCGCATCCGGGCCGCGATCCGGCGCGATCTTTCGCCGCGACACGTCCCGGACGAGATCCTGGCGATTCCCGAGGTACCGCGCACACTCAACGGGAAGAAGTGCGAAGTACCGGTGAAACGGGTATTAGCCGGTGTGCCACTGGAACAAGCGGTCAGCGAGGGTGCCCTGAAGAACCCTGCGTCGATGACGCCGTTCGTGTCACCCGCCGGATGAGGCGCAGCTCGATCGCGCGCACCCGGCGGGCGATCGGCCGGCTGGACAAGCGACTGCTCGCGGCAGCGATTCGCGGCCGCTCGCCCGCGACGAACGCGGTGATGACATCGGCCAGCGGCGCGGCAAACCGGTCCATGCTGTGGGTGGCGGTCGCGGCCGGTCTGGCTGCGACGGGGCGACGCCGCAATCGGACCGCGGCGGCCAGTGGGCTGCTCGGGATCGGCGTCGCGGCCACGCTCGTCAACGGCCCGCTGAAGTTCGCCTGGCGCCGTGACCGGCCGCCGATCAGCGGGCCAGGGAGCGAGCCGCTCCTGCCCCTGCCGCGGACCTTCTCGTTCCCGTCCGGTCACTCCGCCTCGGCCTTCGCCTTCGCCACCGGGGTGAGCGTGGCCCTGCCCGTCGCCGCGCCTGTGGTCGTACCGGCGGCGGCGACGGTCGCGTATTCGCGCGTGCACACCGGAGTGCACTACCCCAGCGACGTCCTCGTCGGCAGCGTGATCGGGGTGGCGTCCGGGCTCGTCGGGGCGGCGGTGGTCCGCCGGGTCCGGGAGTCGTCGGTGCACTTCGTCGACGCCCCGGCACTCGCGGTCGAGGTGCCGCGCCGGGCGCTCGTGGTCACGAGCGCAGACGCCGGGTCCGCGGACGGCCTGGACGCCGCGCTGGAGGCGCTGGCGGAATCGGGTTGGACGATCGACGAGGTGCTCAAGGTCGAGGACGTCGATCGACTCAGTTCGCTGCTGGGCGGGACCGCCGAGCTGCCAATCGTCATCGCGGCGGGTGGCGACGGCACGGTCGGCGCCGTCGCGAACGCCATGAACGGCACCGAGGCACTGCTGGCGATCCTGCCGCTGGGGACCTCCAACGACGTCGCCCGCTCGCTCGGCATCCCGCCCGACCCGATCGAGGCGGCCTGCGTGCTGACCGACGGACGGGTGTGCGCGATCGACGCGGTGCGGTTGCGGACCTCGGCCGGCGAGCGAATCTTCCTGAACGCGGCGACGGCCGGTCTGAACGTCGCCTTCGCGCGGCACGCGAGCGAGCCGTCGCTGCGCGACAGGCTGGGCGGCCTCACCTATCCGGTGGCCGCGGCCCGCGCGGTGCGTAGCTACGAGCCGTTCGAGTGCACCCTCGAGTGCGACGGCGAACGCGACACCATGTCGGCGGTGCACCTGTCGATCAGCAACGCGCCGGTGTTCGGTGGCCTGCTGGGCATGCGGGTGCCCGGCGCGAGCATGACCGACGGATTGCTGGACGTCATCGCTGTCGAGCAGCTCTCGCCGGCCCGGCTGTCACTCGCGGTCGGGGACGCGTTCGTCGGCCGGCACTCGCCGGTGCACGGCGTGCACGCCATGCGGGTGCCGGCGGTGCGGGTCAGCGCGGACACAGACGTCGAGATCGCCGTCGACGGCGAGGTGCTCGGCTCGCTGCCGGCCGAGTTCGAGGTCCTGCCGGACGCGGTGCGGGTGGTCGTGCCGCAGCGCTGAGCGGGCTCAGCGGCTGGCGGCGCGCTTGTACTGCCGAACCGACAGCGGTACGAACACGGCGAGCAGCACGACGATCCAGATGAGCGTGTAGATCACCGGGTGGTGCAGCGACCAGGGGCCGGCCGGCAGCGGTGTGGCGCCGGTGTTGCCGAACAGCTGCCGGGACGCCTGGGTGAGCGACGAGACCGGGTTCCAGTCGGCGAACGCCTTGAGCACCGGCGGCAGGTTGTTGCTGGGCACGAAGGTGTTCGCGATGAAGGTCAGCGGAAAGATGATCATGAACGACGCATTGTTCACGACTTCTGGGCTGGGCACGATGAGGCCCACGAGCGCCATGATCCAGGAAAACGCGTACGCGAACGCGAGCAGCAGCAGAAAGCCGCCGAGCGCCTCGCCGACTGAGGAGCGCACCCGCCAGCCCACGATCAGCCCGGTGCCGGACATGATGGCGATGACCAGGATGTTGTTCAGCACGTCACTGGTCGTGCGGCCGACCAGCACCGCCGATCTGGACATCGGGAGTGAGCGGAACCGGTCGATGATGCCTTTCTGCATGTCATCGGCCAGCCCGGCGCCGGTGATCGTCGCGCCGAAGATCACTGTCTGGGTGAAGATGCCGGGGATCAAGAACTCGCGATAGCTGATGCCCGGAGGGTGGATCGCGCTGCCGAACACGTAGGCGAAGAGCAGGATGAAGATGATCGGCTGGATCGTCGAGAAGACGAGCAGATCGGGCACCCGCTTGATCTTGATCAGGTTCCGCTTCGCCACGACCGCGCCGTCGGCGAGCGTCTTGGCCAGGCCGGGTGCGCGCAGGTCGCTCCGCGGGGCGTCGATCGTCTGCGCGGTCACTTGGCCACCTCGGCAAGCTCGGCGGCCAGCGCGTCGTCCGCTGCGTCGGTCGTCTTGTCCGCCTCGGCGCGGTGCCCGGTCAGGATGAGGAACACGTCGTCGAGGGTCGGCCGTCGGAGCGCTACGTCCTGGACGACGATCTCGGCGGCGTCCAGCCGGCGAAGCGCCTCCAACAGGACGGACGCGCCACCGCGGACCGGGGCGATGAGGCGGCGGGTGTGTTGTTCGACCTCGCAGGCCCCGCCCTCGGCGAGCTGTCCGAGGATCTCGCGGGCCGTCGGCACGTCGGCCGAATCGCCGACGACCACCTCGATGCGCTCACCGCCGACCTGTGCTTTCAGCTGGTCTGCGGTGCCTTCGGCGATCGAGCGACCGTGGTCGATGACCACGATGTTGTCCGCCAGCCGGTCGGCCTCCTCGAGGTACTGGGTGGTCAGCAGCAGCGTGCTCCCGCCCTGCACGAGTTCGACGATTACCTCCCACATGTCGGTGCGGCTGCGCGGGTCGAGGCCGGTGGTCGGCTCGTCCAGGAACAGCACGGGTGGCGCGGCGACCAGTGCGCCGGCGAGGTCGAGCCGCCGCCGCATGCCGCCGGAGTAGGTCTTGACGGGGCGATCGGCGGCCTCGTCGAGCCGGAACCGGTCGAGCAGTTCGCGGGCGCGGGCCTTCGAACGCGCCCCGCGCAGCCCGTACAGGCGGCCGATCATGTCGAGGTTCTCGTAGCCGGTGAGGTACTCGTCGACCGCCGCGTACTGCCCGCTCAACCCGATCTTGGCCCGGACCTGCGCGGGCTGGCGGCGGACGTCGATGCCGGCAACGGTCGCCGTGCCGGCGTCCGGCTCCAGCAACGTGGTGAGGATCCGGACCGCCGTCGTCTTGCCCGCCCCATTCGGGCCGAGCAGACCAAGCACCGTGCCCCGCGGCACCGCCAGATCGAGCCCGTCCAGGGCGCGGACCGAGCCATAGGTCTTGACCAGACCTGCGGCATGTATGACGTCGTCCACGTTGTCCCCTTCGTTGACCGGCACGGCCAGCCTAGGACGGGGCACCGACAGGAATCTTCTCGATTTCTGCGGCGGCTCAGATCAGCTCGATGGCATCGGCGATCGAGTCCAGCACTCGGCTCGGTCGCCAGGGGAAGCGCTCCACGTCTGCGCGCCGGGTCGAGCCGGTCAGCACGAGGATCGTCTCCAGCCCGGCCTCGATCCCGGCCACCACGTCGGTGTCCATCCGGTCGCCCACCATGATCGTGTTCTCCGAATGCGCCTCGATCTTGTTAAGGGCGCTGCGCAGCATCATCGGGTTCGGCTTGCCGACGAAGTAGGGCTCGCGGCCGGTCGCCTTGGTGATCAGCGCGGCCACCGACCCGGTCGCCGGGATCGGGCCCTCCTCGGACGGGCCGGTGACGTCCGGGTTCGTCGCGATGAACCGCGCGCCGTCCTCGACCAGCCGGATCGCCCGGGTGATGGCCTCGAATGAGTAGGTGCGCGTCTCGCCGAGGACGACGAAGTCCGGGTCGCGGTCGGTGAGCGTATAGCCGGCCTCGTGCAGGGCGGTGGTGATGCCCGCTTCGCCGATGACGTAGGCCGAGCCGCGCGGCAACTGGTCGGCAAGGAAGGCCGCGGTCGCCAGCGCCGAGGTCCAGATCGCCTCCTCCGGCACCTTCAGCCCGGAGTTCGCCAGTCGCGCGGACAGATCCCGCGGGGTGAAGATGGAGTTGTTGGTCAGGACGAGGAAACGCCGGTCCCGCTCGACGAGCCGCGCCAGGAAGTCCGCCGCTCCCGGCAGCGCGTGCTCCTCGCGGACGAGAACGCCGTCCATGTCTGTCAGCCAGCACTCCGCATGCGCGCGCATCGCCCTAGTTTGGCAGCCAGGCGGATTACCGGCTCTTCTCAGCGCGGTGCCGCGCAGGTAGCGTCCGGGACGGGAGGGGCCCCCAGCTACCGGAGGTTCATCGTGAAGCGGTTGGTCACCTTGTTGTGCGCAGTCCTTGGCTGGCTGTTCCTGATGCCGGCCACGCAGTCCGGTGCCATCACCAACGGCCAGCCGGACAACGGGGCGCACCCATATGTCGGTGAACTGCTGTTCTACGTTCCGGACGAGATCGATCCACGCTTCACCGACCCGGGCTCGTGGTTCACCTGTTCGGGCACGTTGCTCAACGGCAGCATCGTCGTCACCGCCGGTCACTGCACGCACGGTGTCGGCCACAACGGCGCTTCGACGACAGCGCACGGCGGCACAGGGTCCGGGGGCAATGACGTGTGGATCAACTTCCGTGAGGCGCCCGACTTCGACATTCTCCCGCCCAGCTCGACGTTCGTGCCCACCGATGACAATGCCGGCCGCTACGCGGCGTGGAAGGCTGCGCTGAACGCGAGTTCCGAGTGGCACCGGGCGACCGCCTACCCGCACCCGCGGTTCGACCCGGACAACTTCGTGTCGCACGACATGGGCGTGCTGCGACTCACCGCGCCGGTGTCCAAGCCCGCCTACGGCCGGCTGCCGGCACTGCATCTGCTCGACGACGTGTTTCGCAACGACAAGTCGCACCACTTCACGCCGGTGGGCTACGGCCTGGAGAAGTCCGGCCCGAAGATCGCGCTGGGCGGCGACACGCGTCGGGTTGCCGACGCGCTCCTCGTCAACCTCAACGGGGTCTCCGGCGTCGGCAAGGGCGTTGCGGCCCGGTTCACCAACGACAACGGAGCGGCGCACCGCGGCGGCACGTGCTTCGGCGACTCGGGCGGCCCGATTCTCATGAATGGCACGCGGATCGTGACCGCGGTGAACTCGTTCGGCATCAGCGAGACCTGCACCGGCAGCACGAACGCCTACCGTCTCGATGAGCCAGATGATCTGGCCTTCCTTGCGACCTTCGGAGTCACTCCGTAGGGAGGAAAACGCTCAGTCGCTCACCACCGGGCGGCATGCACAAACCGGGCGGCCGGCAGCTCGAGCCACTGGGTGATGCGCATGGTGAGGTCCATGTCCGCCAGGCGGGCGGTGCGCAGGTTCGTGAGCCGGCTTGGTGTGCAGTCGAGTTCTGCGGCCAGCGCGGCCCAGGTGAGCCCGCGTTCGACGCGCCGCTGATTGAGCGCGGCGTGCAGCTCTCCCAAGTCCCACCGCAGCCGTACGTCCGGACCCGCCTCGGGCAAACGGGCGTCGCCTACCTCGGCTGCTGGGCCGGTCAGGAAGTCCTCGGGCGGACGGCCGATCCAGCGCAGGATGATCAGCGCGTACTGACAGGACATCGACCCGCGTCTCGCGGTTCGGACGAGCGCTCCGGGGCACAACGCATTTCCACCCAGCCGTGCGTTGAGGTCTGCGGATTGGTCCCACAAGTGTTCGGCGAGCGCCGTCCAGCCCAAGTCGCGGTCGGCACGCTGCTCGTCGAGGGCGTTGATCAGAGCGGCGCCGTCAAAGGCCGCGAGAGTCGGCACGCTCGGCATGCGGACGAGGATAATCGGCGCCTACGACATCGCCGGCCCAGTCACTGGCGTAGGCCGACGCAGTCGAGACTCCAGAACGTGTCGTTGTAGACGAGGGCGCCGGTCATCCACGGTTGCCGGGCCGGGAGGACGACCACCCGGAAGGCGGCATCGGGGATCCGTACCGACGGCGCGGTGAAGCCCTGCGCACCGGCCGGCTGCCAACCCAGCTTCGCGTAGTACTTCGGGTCGCCCTCGAGGAACACGGCGGGCGCGCCCAGCTGCCGGGCTTGTTCCACCGCCGCATCGCTGAGCGCCCGGCCGATGCCACGGCGTTGGTGCGCCGGCGCGACGGCCAGCGGGCTGAGCACCAGCGCCTCGACCAACTGCCGATCGGCGTCGATCCAGCCGCGGGACAACTGGGTGTAGCCGACGACGGTGCCGGCCGATTCGGCGACGAGTGGGAGGCCGACGTCCTCGGGCCGCGCGGTCAATGCCTCCACGAGATCGGCGACCCGTCCGTCGTCGGCGAACGCACTCGTGAGTAGTCGTCGCACCGTGCCTGCCTCACTCGCCTGCATCTCACGGATGATCACGCCGGCAGCCTACGGAGCGTGCGGCGCCGGTGTCGGTCGACTCCGCGCACCATGATCACCCACGGATCGTCAGGCGCGCAGGACGCGTAGCAGCACCACCGAGCGGGCGCTCATCGGCACGTCCGCACCGCCCGGGATGTCCTCGGCCGCGGCGTCCGGTTCGCCGCCGACCTCGGTGGTGTCGATCACCCGCTCGTAGCCGGTCGCCCACGGCGGCCCGGGGATCGTGAACACGCCGTCGTTGTCGCCCGAGTGCAGCAGCAGCAGGAACGAGTCGTCCATGATCGTCCCGCCGCGCGAGTCACGGTGCCGCAGACCACGTCCGTCGAGGTACATCCCGATCGAGCGCAGGCCCGCGTCGAACCAGTCGTCGTCGTCGAGTTCCCGCCCGGCCGGATGGAACCAGGCGAGATCCTTACAGCCGTCCCCACCGGCCACCGGGTGTCCCTCGAAGAACGCCCGCTGGCGCAGCACCGGGTGCTGCCGGCGCAGAGCCAGCAACCGGCGGGTCAGCGCGAGCATGTCGTCGCCGGTCTCGTCCTGCGTCCAGTCGATCCAGGAGATCTCGTTGTCCTGCACGTAGGGGTTGTTGTTGCCGCGCTGGGTGCGCCACATCTCGTCCCCGGCGACGAGCATCGGCGCGCCCGTCGACAGCAGAAGCGTCGCGAGCAGGTTGCGCGCCTGCCG
>JAVHVB010000014.1:0-3361 GCA_032160775.1 Pseudonocardiales bacterium
GCGTACCGGCGGCAACGCCGCCGTAGGACACGAAGCCGACCGGCTTGTCCCGCCATTCCTCGTGCAGATAGTCGATCGCGTTCTTGATCGCTGCCGGGTAGCCGTAGTTGTACTCCGGCGTGACGAATACGACCGCGTCCGCGCGGTTGATCCGCGCGCTCCAGTCCTTGGTGTGCTTGTGGGTGTACTTGCGCAGCCGCGGATGGTTGGGCTCGTCCATCATCGGTAGGTCGATCTCCGCCAAATCGGCCACCTCGACCGCGAAGCCGCCGTGCCGTCGCGCCTGCTCCACGAACCACTCGGCGATCGGCAAGCCCGCCCGTCCGGGCCGCGTCGAGCCGATGATGACGGTCAGCGTAGGCATTGCGACTCCTCCAAATAGTAATTGCGCGTTCAATCATCTAACCAGGGCTACCTCTATGGCATTCCCATCCGAGCGCGAGACGATGCATTGGTGGGCAGCGAGGAGGAACGCGAGGGCGTCCGGCTGACGAACCTCGATCAGGAGCTGTTCCCGGGCGCCGGTTGCACCAAGCGCGAGCTGGTCGACTACCTCGACCGGCTCGCCGACCGGATGATCGGCTATCTGCGCGACCGGCCGCTCTCGGTTGTCCGGGTGCTGCGCGGCCAGCCGCCGTTCATGCAGAAGAACCTGCCGAAGTACACCCCGGACTGGGTGCCGCGGATGACGACTTGGGCCGAGTCCGCGCATCGCGAGGTCACTTATGCGCTCGGCAACGACCGGCGCACGCTGCTCTGGTTGGGCAATCAGCGGGCCGTCGAATACCACCCGGCGCTGTTCCTGGCGCAGCGCCCGGAGCGCCCCACGCATCTCGTCCTGGACATCGACCCGCCGGAGGGTGCGCCGTTCGGCACGGCTGTGGCGGCGGCCCGCCTCGTGCGGCAGGCGCTGTCCGACGCCGGCCTGGAGGGTGCGGTCAAGACGAGCGGGGCCAAGGGCGTCCACATCTTCGTGCCGCTCGCCGACGCCGGGACCGAGCAGGTTGCTGCCGCCAGCCGGGCAGTCGCGGCTCGCGCCGAACGGCTCGACCCGTCGCTCGCGACGACCGAGTTCATCCGCGAGGATCGCGGCGGCAAGGTCTTCCTGGACTCCACCCGGGCCGGCGGGGCGACGGTGGTCTCGCCCTACAGCCCGCGGTTGCGCCCGGGCGTGCCGGTGTCGTTCCCGCTGCGGTGGGATGACCTCGACGACATCGTTCCGGCGGACTTCACGGTGCTCACCGCGCCCGCGCTGCTCGGTGACGCGGATCCGTGGACGGAGCTGATGCCCGAACCGCAGCCGCTGCCCGACGAACTCGTCGACGAGGGCCGCACGATCCCGATCGCCCGGGTGCGGGCCATGCACGAGGGAAAGCGCCGCAAGCGGGCCGCGCAGCGCGCCACGCGGACGGAGCCGGAGGCGTGACCGCGCTGCCGTTCGTCGACGAGCACGCCGTGAGGGTCGACGCGCCACCCGACGTTGTATGGGCCGCCCTCGGCGGACGGCCTCAGCCGGACGGCACCCGCGCGACCGCGCACCAGGCGTGCGCGGTGAGCGTGAACGGCCCGGCCGGTTCGCCCAGCAACGTGAACGCGTGCCGGCGCACATCGTCCTGCTGCTTCCCCGACAGCGCGTCGTAGTACGCCCCGGCGGGGCCGACACCGAAGGTGAACGGCGTCCACCAGTCCGCGAAGTCGGCGTAGTTCGCCGTCGCGCTGATCGAGCCGGCGGTGACGACGCTGAGCCCGGCCCCGCGAAGCAGTGCGGCCAGCTCGCCGTCCTGGGTGCCGAGCCGGCGCATGTCGGTGTCCGGTCCGGGCCGCACCTGCGCGGCCGCGGTCCAGAACGTGTTCAGCACGGGCATCCGCTCGCGGTCCCAGAAGCACGCGGCCACCACGCCGCCGGGCTTGGTCACCCGCGCCATTTCTGCGACGCCGGCCACCGCATCGGACATGAAGCCGACGACGAGGCTGGCGAGCGCGGCGTCGAATGTTGCGTCGTCCCAGGGCAGCTGTTCCGCCGCGCCGCGCCGGACGTCGACGCCGGGATTGCGGTCGGTACAGGCCGCGACGAACGGCGGGGAGGGATCGATCGCGGCGACCGAGTCGGCGCCGAGCCGGTGGACAAGTTCGCGGGTGAGCCCGCCCGGTCCACAGCCGACGTCCAGCGTGCGCATGCCGGCGCGGATCCCGGCAGCATCGGCGAACTCCGGCGCGAGCGTGGGCAGGAACCGGCCGATGAATCGGTCGTAGCTGTCGGCAGGTATGACGAACGGAGCGCACATCTCGGTCTTCTGGCTGGTCATCGGACTCTCCTCGTTGTGTGGTCATCGATGAGAGTGGTCCTCGGCGGGCCGGCTTCCCATCCCCGATGCGGGGGATCTCTACTCAACCGGCAGGCTCTGCCTAGGCTTCGGCGATCGCGCAGCGCAGGGCGTCCACCGAGCGTTCGATGTCCTCCTCGTCGGTCGACCAGTTGCTCACCGATATCCGGATGATGTCGCGGTCCCGCCAGCGCGAGCCGGACATCCACGCGGTGCCGTCGGCGAGCAGGCGCTGGGTGACCGCGCGGGTGCGGTCGTCGTGCTCCATCACCAGGCAGGTCTGCGTGTAGACGACGTCGTTGAGCACGGTCACCCCGGGCAGCTCGGCGACCGCGGCGGCGATCTTCTGTGCGTTGGCGACCAGCCGATCGACCAGGTCCGCGACACCGGAGCGGCCGAGTCCGCGCAGCGCCGCCCACACCGGAACGCCGCGGGCGCGCCGCGACAGCTCAGGCACCTTGTCCAGCGGGTCGCCGGCCTCATCAGGAATCAAATAGCTGGCCCGCACGGAAAGCGCCGCACGCAGTGGCGCCGGGTCGGCGACGATCGCGATGCCGCAGTCGTAAGGCACGTTGAGCGTCTTGTGTGCGTCGGTTCCCCACGAGTCGGCGTCCGCGTATCCGGCGACCAAGTGCCGATGGGTCGGTGACGCGCCCGCCCACAGCCCGAACGCGCCGTCGATGTGCACCCAGGCGCCGTGCTCCTTGGCGAGTGGCACAGCGGCAGCGAACTCGTCGAAGGCGCCGGAGTGCACGTTCCCCGCCTGCAGGCAGACGATCGTCGGCCCCGGGACGAGCGCGTCCGCCAGCTCGTCGACGTCGATGCGACCTTGATCGTCGGCCCCGACCGCGATCGGCGCGCCGAGCCCCAGATAGCGCAACGCGAGGTCCACCGAGTCGTGCCGCTCTCCTCCGACGATCACTCGCACCGGCGGAGCGCCGCCGATGCCGTGTTCGGCGACGTCCCACCCGACGTCGCGCAGCACCTTGTCCCGCGCTGCGGCAAGGCACGCGAAGTTGGCCATCGTCGCGCCGGTG
>JAVHVB010000015.1:0-2590 GCA_032160775.1 Pseudonocardiales bacterium
CCCGCGGATGAAATTCAGCAAGCTCGCGGTGCCGTCCACGATGGCAGCGTCGACCACCTGACCGCGTCCGGACTGGCGCGCCTCGAGTACCGCGGCCACTACACCGAGCGCCAGGTACAGGGCCCCGCCCCCAAGGTCGCCGAGCAGGTTCATCGGGGGAACGGGCAGTTGCCCACGGCGGCGGCTGCCGTCCAGGGCACCGGTGATCGCGATGTAGCCGAGGTCATGTCCGGCGGTCGTGGCCAGCGGCCCGGTCTGGCCCCAGCCCGTCATCCGGCCGTAGACCAGGGCCGGGTTCACGGCGAAGGCCGCGTCCGGGCCGAGGCCGAGGCGTTCGGTGACGCCGGGCCGGAATCCCTCGATCAGCACATCGGACCTGGCGACGAGATCGAGCACGACCTGTCGTCCGGTGGCTGTCTTGAGGTCTACGGCGATCGAACGCCGGCCACGTCCGACGATGTCGGGGTGCGGGCCGGCCGGATGCGGGCCCACGTCGCGCGTGCGATCGACCCGGATCACCTCGCCGCCGAGGTCGGACAGAAGCATGCCCGCGAACGGCACCGGACCGATACCGGCAAGTTCGAGGACGCGCAATCCGGTCAAGGGGCCGGCCATCGCTGCTCCAGTTCGTCCGAGGGATTGACGAGCAAACCCTACGGGTGACCAGGCAGGGCTCGAGCCCGCGAGTGGCACAGTGAGCACATGACAGACATCACCGAGCTCATCATGGATGACCACGAGTGGTTCCGCCGCCAGTTCGCGCGGCTCGATGATGCCTCTGGGGCGGCGGAACTTGCGTCGATCTGGACGCCGTTGGCCAGCCGACTGGGAACCCACGCTGCGGCGGAGGAGAGCATCTTCTACCCGCGGCTGCTTCACCGTGGCGCAGACGCCGATTCCGAAACCGACGACGCCATCCGCGATCACAACAAGATCCGGGACGCCGTCGCCGACGCCCAGCATCATGAGGTGGGCAGCCCGAAGTGGTTCGCCGCGGTGGCCCGGGCTCGCGCCGAGAACACCGGCCACCTCGGCGAGGAGGAGGACGAAGGCCTTCCCGACTTTCGCAAGCATGCCTCATGGGAGCTGCGGGAACAGCTTGGCCGCCGGTGGATCGAGTTCTACGCCCAACATCAGGGCGGTCGCGGCATCTCCGGTGCGGACGTTGATCCCGAGGACTATCTTGCCGAGCACGCTGAGGGCAACGAATGAACGGCAACTCACCAGATTCTGCCGGTGATATCCCGATTGCCGGCACTCCGGGGACTCGGGACCGGGACCGCGCCGGACGGGCTCGCAGCGGCCGCCCCAGGGATGGGCTCGGCCGGCCTTTGCCCTACGGCGTTCCTGGCGTGCAGCGGGCACCGGAAGGTGTCGTCCGACCACCGCGAGAATCCCTGGAAACCGCCCAGCGTCTCTTGGACGACGGCAAGCCCTTTCACGCTCACGAGGTGCTGGAAGATGCCTGGAAGAGCGCGCCGGACGGCGAGCGGGAGCTGTGGCGTGGTCTGGCCCAGCTCGCGGTGGGGCTGACTCACGCCGCTCGAGGTAATCGCGCGGGTGCGGTGTCGTTGCTCAACCGAGGCGCGGCTTCGATCGATCCCTACGCCGGCGAGCAGGTGCACGGTATGGACATCGGTCGGATTGTTGCCTGGTCCCGGGCACTGGCCGCCCAACTCGATAGCGAGGCCGTTGCTGTGCCGGTGCCATCCTTGCCCCGGCTGGCCCTGTTGAGCCGGGCCGAAGATCGATAGCGTGGGCTCGGGCCTAACAGTGGCCCTCCCTGCCGCCCGGTGATGTCAGACCTGGGACGTGCACCCCACTGAGGAGTGGCGAGAGCGGGTTTGGTCTTGCCGGCCAGCAGCTTCACCCGTTCCGGCGGGACCGGTGCGAGTATCGCTGATCAGGTCGCCGACGACAAAGTTCTGGAGCAGATCGCCGGTGGCGCGACGCTGGTCTTGCAGGCGCTGCACCGGACTTGGCCGCCACTGGTCGCCTTCCGGCACCGAGCTCGGCCACCCGGTGCAGATCAACGCCTAGGGGCCGGGCGGTTTGCTGGAGAGACCGTTCGACCCGGCCGTGGCCCGGCGCTTGATCAATTCCTTGGGCTGCAAGGGGGTTCGGGTGCTGCCGGGGGCCTAGTCGCAGCCACTGACCGCGGCGAGGTTCTTGCGGCATTCCCGCGGGGACGGATCGGGCTAGCCCCGGCGGCCCAAGCGGCGCTGTCCTATGCGCATGAGCGGTTACCGGTGTTCGGTATTGATCAGCTGCAGGTGCTGGGCACTGACGCCGCGATCTCTGGCATACCGGCCGGTCTCGGTCGAGTTCCGCTGGTCCGGCGTGGGGCCACGCGCTCCCGCGCCACCGGGTACCGTCGGCTCCGTACGCGATGGCGCCCTGACCGTGCGGCCGGCGATCGCGACGACGAAGGAGATGTTCTCTTGACGTACCCCATGGACCAGCCGACCGGCGATCCTCCTCCGCCGCCCGCGGTGCCGGACGGTTCCGGCGACGGCGAGCCAGCGGCGCCGCCGAGACGGCCCGCACCCGGCTTCGACCAGAAGGGGCACGTGCGACGGACCCGGGTCAG
>JAVHVB010000016.1:0-2675 GCA_032160775.1 Pseudonocardiales bacterium
ACCGACTTTAGGGAGTAGTACGCGTGTTGCGCTAGGGAATGCTGTTACAAGATTCGGACATCTCCGGGCAAACGAGTCGGACTTTCACCCATTCAGCCCTACAGAAGGTCCACCAGAGTGCCGATGCGGTCTCATCGGGGCGATCCCCGAGGCCTGTTAGCCGAGGCTTAGGACAGCCCGGCGAGCTCCTTCGCACGACCGAAGACGCCGTCCAGCATCGCCTCCGTGAGCCGTCCGGTGAAGGTGTTCTGCTGGCTCACGTGGTAGCAGCCGAGGACGGCCGCGCCGCGGCCCAGAGCCACCTCCTTGCCGTGCCCGAATGCCGGCACCTTGACCGGCACAGCTGCACCCACGGTTCGCAGGGCGGCCCACGTCGAGGTCCACCCGAAGCCGCCGAGGACGACGAACGCCCGAGCCGTCGGCAGCAACAGCTCGAGCTCCCGCGACAGCCACGGCGCGCAGGCATCCCGTTCCTGCGGAGTCGGGCTGTTGGCGGGTGGCGCGCAGCGCACCGGCAGCGTGATGCGGGTGTGGAGGAGCCGCTGGCCGTCGTACGCCGACAAGGACGTCGGCTCTGCAGCCAGCCCGGCGCGGTGCAGCGCGGCGAACAGCCAGTCGCCGCTGCGGTCCCCGGTGAAGATCCGTCCAGTCCGATTGCCGCCGTGCGCGGCCGGCGCCAGCCCGATCACCACGATCCGGGCCCGCGCGTCACCCCAGCCGGTGACCGGCCGGCCCCAGTAGCGCTCCTGCGCGAACGCGGCCCGCTTCTTGGCGGCGACCTCCTCCCGCCAGGTGACCAGCCGCGGGCAGGCGCGGCAGACAGAGGACCGGCCGTCGAGGCGGTCCAGGGTCGGCGCGCTGGCCGCCAGCCGCTCCACCTCCGACGGCGTGCGCGCCACGGGGGTCTTCGGGTTGGCGTGGTCGGTGGGGAAACCGGTGCCGGGCGGGATCACGGAGCGCTGGTGCCCTGCCGGCCGTAGCGGTCCTCGAGCCGCACCACGTCGTCAAGCTCCGTCGTCGACGCCTCGAGGAACACCGAGTCGACGACCGCCGTCACCCGGTGCCGCACGCCGGGGCGCAGGTGGATGGACTCCCCCGGCGCGAGCTCGAACTCCTCCAGCTCGGACTCGTGCGCACCGATCTCCACCCGGAACCGGCCGGACAGGCAGGAGATCGTCTCCTCCTTGCGCTCGTGGTACTGCAGCGACAGCGCATGTCCCTCGCCGACGTGGATCGCCTTGCCTGCGTAGCGACCCGGCACGTGGGCGAACAGCTCCTCGTGCCCCCACGGCTTGTCCGTACGACGCACCGGTGTCACCCAGTCCGACTTAGCCATCCACGCTCCTCGCGATGCTCCAGGCGATGCCGTCCAGGATGTCTGCCTCGCTGACGAGCACTTCAACCAGCCCCAGCCGTTCCACGAGCCGCCGCAGGATCAGGGCGCCTGCGCCGATGACATCGACGCGGCCGGGATGCATCACCGGCAGCGCCGCCCGCTCGGCTCGCGTCATGGCGAGCAGGTCGCTCGTGACCTTGTCGATGTCGCCGGCCGAGATGCGCGACAGGTGGATCTGCACTGCGTCGTACGACGGAAGGTCAAGCGCCAGGGCGGCCACGGTGGTCACGGACCCGGCCAGGCCGACGGCTGTCGCGGCCTGCTCGACGGGGACGATCTCTCGGACAAGAGCGATCGCGGCGTCGATGTCGCTCTCGGCAGCCGCCACCTCGGCGGCTGTCGGCGGGTCGCTGCGCAGGTGCCGCTCGGTGAGCCGGACACATCCGATGTCGACCGAGCGGGCCGCCGTCACGGCCTCCTCACCCAGCACGATCTCCGTCGAGCCGCCACCGATGTCCATCACCAGGAAGGGGCCGCCGGTCAGGTCCTTCGTCGCCCCGAGGAAGGACAGCGCGGCTTCCTCGTCGCCGCTGATCACCTCGGGTTGCGCACCGAGGACCTCGACCACCATCGTTCGGAAGTCCTCGCTGTTGCTCGCATCACGGCTGGCACTGGTCGCGACCATCCGGAGGTGGTCGACCTGTAGCTCGCGACAGGTCGCGGCGTAGTCGGCGAGCGCGACCCGGGTGCGCTCGATCGCCTGTGGCGCAAGGCTTCCCGTGCGATCGACACCCTCGCCCAGCCGCACGACGCGCATCTCGCGGTGCAGATCCGACTTCCGCTCGCCGGTGATATCGGCGATGAGCAGACGCAGCGAGTTGGTGCCGCAGTCGATCGCGGCGACCCTGGTCACTCGGTTCCCAGGGCCGGGTCCACGCACGGTCCAGCCGCCGACCAGTCGGGCAGCAGCGCCAACGCCTCATCGCCGAACGGATTGATGCCAGGCCCGACCGCCAGCGAGTGCGCCACCAGGACGTGCAAGCACTTCACCCGGTCCGGCATCCCGCCCTGCGCCGGGGCCTTCCCGAGCACCTCGATGGCGTCCCGCCGGCGCAGGTAGTCGGCGGCGGCGTCCTCGTACTTCGCCTTGAGGTCAGGGTCGGACGCGAGCCGCGCGGTCATCGACTTCATCAAGCCGTCGGACTCGAGGCGCCCGATCGCCGAGGCCGCCCGTGGGCAGGTCAGGTAGTAGAGCGTCGGGAACGGCGTGCCGTCCTCGAGCCGGGGGTTCGTCTCGACCACGTCCACGAGCCCGCAGCTGCAGCGATGTGCCACCGCG
>JAVHVB010000017.1:0-9421 GCA_032160775.1 Pseudonocardiales bacterium
CGCCGATCAGACGTACTGGGGACGGCCGGTGCCGGGCTTCGGCGATCCCGACCCGCGCATCCTGGTGGTCGGGCTCGCGCCTGCCGCGCACGGTGCGAACCGCACCGGCCGGATGTTCACCGGCGACCGCAGCGGCGACTGGCTCTATGCGTCGCTGTACCGGGTAGGGCTGGCGAACCAGCCGGTCTCGGTGGCAGCCGACGACGGGCTGCGACTGTCCGGGGTGTACATCACCGCGCCGGTGAAGTGTGCGCCGCCGGCGAACAAGCCGACGCCCGACGAGCGGGACGCCTGCCGGCCCTGGCTCGTCGAGGAACTGCGGTTGGTCTGGCCGAAACTGCGCGTGGTGGTCGTGCTCGGCGGTTTCGGCTGGGCCGCGCTGTGGCCGACGCTGCGCGCGGCAGGTGTGCCGGTGCCGCTCCGGCCGCCGCCCTTCGGGCACGGAGTCGAGGCCGAGGTGGATGGGCGCACCGTGCTCGCCTGCTACCACGTGAGCCAGCAGAACACCTTCACCGGCAGACTGACCGAACCGATGCTCGACGCCGTGTTCCGCCTCGCGCGTGAGCTCGCCGAGCTTCCCACTCAACGGAGGAGGCCGGCGCGGACGTCGTCCGGGATCTCCACTGGCGTGCCCGACCCGTCGGCGTAGACGTAGACCGTGTCGACCTGACAGCAGGGACGGCCGCCCGCACGCATGTCGAAGGTGACCGTAGCGCTGGTCCGGCCGACCTGGCCGCACCGGACATCCACCTCGATGTCGTCGCCCCAGCGGGCCGGCCCGGTCCAGGTCAGGGTGGACGTCGCCAGCCGGACGACGGCCACGAAATTGTCGAGCCCGCGCTGCAGGCAGAACGCGCCCATCGCCTCGTCGCAGTACAGCAGGTAGTGCGAGTTGAACACGACGCCCTGCTGGTCGACCTCGGCGTAGCGCACCGGCGCGGACCACGTTGACATGCGCTGAGTCTGTCAGCCGTCAGAATGGGGAATGCCCCCGTAGCCCAATGGCAGAGGCAGACCCCTTAAAAGGGTTCCAGGTGTCGGTTCGATCCCGACCGGGGGCACCCAGCGGACCCGCCGCGCCACCGACGCACGTCAGCTCCGGCCGGGAGTCCCCGCGCACGAGCCGACTACGGGCCGGCCTTGGGCTTGGCTGCCCTGCGGGCCAGCAGCAGGTTGCCCAGCCGCGGCGTGCGCCGCGCGGCAGCACCGAGCAGCCGATCCGAGACCCCCATCTCGCGTAGGTCGGGGACGATCCGGTTGCTCAGCGGGCTTTCAACAGCAGCGACTTGATGCAGCCGCCACGAGTCGGGAATCCCCTTGAGGCGGTGTTCGCCGCGGTCGATGAAGCTGATTCCAGATCCGGCGACCAGATCCTTGACCGTCCGAGACACGAGCACCTCGTCGCCGCCGGCCAGGGCACCGATCCGCGCGCAGATGTTGACCGCCACACCGCTGATGTCGTCGCCGACGAGTTCGCATTCTCCCGTGTGCAGCCCCGCCCGGACCTGGATCTGCAGTGGTCGCACCCGCTCGGTGATGGCGTGCGCGCAACGGATGGCCCGGCCTGGCCCGTCGAAGGTCGCCAGGAAGCCGTCGCCCATGGTCTTGACCTCACGCCCCCCGTGGCGCGCCAGTTCCGCCCGCACCACCTCGTCGTGGCGCGCGACGGTAGCAGCCCATTGGGCGTCGCCGAGCGACGAGGCGAGCGCGGTCGATCCCACGATGTCGGTGAACATGACCGTCGTCAGGACCCGATTGCCCGCCGGGGTGTGGCGCACGCCGGTCAGGAACTCTTCGATCTCCTCCGCGTACCCGTCGCCGTCCCCGTAGAACGGGATGTGGTCACTGCCGGGCAGCACCACCAGCCTGGCGTCGGGGATGTTCTCGGCAAGGAATCGCCCGCACGCCACCGGGATGAACTCCTCCGCGCGGTGCAGCACCAATGTGGGGACGCGGATGCTGGGCAGCAGATCCGTCACGTCACCACTACTCAAATTCGAGTCGACGAGCATGCGTGCCATGCGGGGGCTGGCGGCCGAACGCTCGAAGACGCCACGCAGGATGCGCTCGCGAGCCGTGTCGGCGCTCGGGGCGAAGACTGCCAACGTCTCTCCGCTGCCCCAGTGCTCGACCGTTGCCTGCACGCGCGTCAGCGCGTCGACCCAGGGTTGGCCGCCCGGATTGGTCGCGGGGTCCATCGACATGGTGGGGTAGGTGCCGCACAGCACCAGCGCGCGTGTGCGCTCCGGGTAGGTCGCGGCGAACAGCACGCTCATCATGCCGCCCTCCGACAGCCCGAACAGCGCGGCGTTCGTGCTGCCGACCGCGTCCATCACGGCACGCACGTCTTCCATCCGGTCCTCGAGCGACGGCGGCCCGGCGACTGGATCGGACAGCCCCGTGCCCCGCTTGTCGAACAAGATCAGTCGGGAGAACGACGCGAGCTTGTCGAGGAAGCGGGCGATGCGCGGGTCGGCCCACTGCAGGTCGAGGTGCGAGATGAACCCAGGGACGAACACCAGATCGAACGGCCCGTCGCCCACCACCTGGTAGGCGATGGTCACGCCGCCCACACTGCTGACGTACCTCGTGTCAGGCGGCATCTGGTCTCCCCGGTTCCTTCGCCGAAAGGTACTCGGCGGATTCAGCCGGGGCGCGTCCTGCCCGAGGGTGTTGGATCGTGGGCACGACTCGATCCAGCCGGTGATCAGAGGGAGCGTGCGCGTGGTGGAGCAGCGGATGAGCTTCGACGCCGAAACCGCACGTCGGCTGCTCAAGTCGTACCTGACCGATGACGTGATCGAGCAGCGTCGCGCCATCCGCACCGCGCTCGCGCTGGAGCGGGGCGAGGACGTCCTCGACATCGGCTCGGGGCCGGGCCTGCTCGCCGGGGAGATGGCCCGCGAGGTCGGACCGGACGGCTCGGTGACCGGCGTCGACCCGAGCGACGAGATGCTGGCCATCGCGCGGTCGCAGCACGCGGCCGACGACGCCCGACTTACCTACTTCGTCGGCCAGGCGACGGAGCTGCCCGTCCCGGCCGCCGGCTTCGACGCGGTCACGTCGACGCAGGTCTATGAGTACGTGGCCGACATGCCGGCCGCGCTGGCCGAGGCGCGGCGCGTGCTGCGGCCCGGCGGCCGGCTCCTCATCCTCGACACCGACTGGGACTCGATCGTGTGGCGGTCCGGCGACGACTCCCGCATGCGGCGGGTGCTCACCGCGTGGGACGAGCACCTCGTCGACCCGTACCTGCCGCGCCGGCTGCCGAGCCTGCTGCGCGAGGCCGGGTTCGCGCTCACCTCCGCACAGGTGATCCCGCTGCTCAACATCGGCTACCGGGCCAACACCTACAGCGCGGCGTTGATCGGCTTCGTCACGGCGTTCGTACCCGGCCGGCTGGGCGTCGACGCGAACGAGGTGGCTGCCTGGGCAGCCGACCTGCGCGGCCTCGGCGACGACTATTTCTGCAGCCTCAACCGGTACCTGTTCGTCGCCACCGCGCCCTGACCGAGCCGTCAGCCGCCGTGCACGAGAGGTGACTCCTGCAGCGTTCCCGCGCAGGCCCGCTCGCCGCGCGAGGCGATGAGCGGCTGCGCGGTGTTCGGCACCTGGATGGTCATCCGTACGGCGTGCTGCGGGGTACACCCGACGTTGCCCGGCTGCGGATAGCTGAGGACAAAGCTGGCGTGCTGTCCGGAGGAGAGGATGACTGGGCCGAATGTGCCGGTCTGGGTCACCGACGTGACGAACGGCCGGCCGTCTGCGCGGTAATTGACGACCGTCGGGAAGCCCCCCAGGCCGCAGGAGCCGCCGCTCGTGTTCACGATCCGCCACCTGTCGTGCAGCGTGCCGGCGGCGCCGTCGGTCCCGCCGTACACCGGTTTCAGGTTCCGGCTCTGGCAGTTCGCGACGAGCGTCGCGCCCGACGCGGCGGTGCCGGCGAGCGCGCCGAGAACGACGGCGCTCGCGAGTGCGGTGGCACCGGCAATGAGCTTGATCATGGTTCCCCCAATACAGTGCCCCGGCGGGCTCGGCTCAATCCTTGACGACGAACAGCCCGTTGGGCACCGCGCGCAGCCCGTAGTGCTTGGGCATCTGGTTGACAACCCGCACGGCGCCGGAGCGGCGGGCGACCATCGTGGCCGATCCGCCGCCGTCGAAGATCACCGTCGAGTAGCAGTGCATCGTCGCCGCCAACTGGCTCACCTCGGCGAGCGTGACACCGGTGCCACCGCCTAGATCACCGCCGCTCATCCAGCCGTCGATGACGATGAACCGCACCTGGGTGCCGTCCTTCGACACACACGCCGCCGTCTCCGGGTTGATGCCGGTGGTGTGGAAGCCGGTCGAATCGGCCACCGCGTGTCCGTGCAGCCGCAGCAGCCGCTGGCCGGACAGGAAGCTCGACACCGGCGCGCCGCTCGACGTGGTCAGGTGCTGGGTGATCCGCAGCCGCTGGCCGAGGTGGGCGTGCGCGAGCAGCCAGTCACCGGACTTCCCGCACGCGGCCAGCAGCCGACGCCCGGTGGGCAGCCGGTCGAACTGCTTGACCTCGGTGTGCACCCGGCGGACCGTCAGCAGCCGGCCGATCACCGGGCCGCTGACAGCGGCGCAGCGATCCAGCGGCAGGCCCGTCACAGCGGGGGTGAACAGGGTCAGGTTGCCGGCGTTGGCGCTGCCCGGCGTGTTGACCGCGGACAGAATGTGCGCGGCGCCCGGCGCGCCGGTGGCGCTCACCTGCCGGACAGACCCGGTGAACACGAGCGAGCCGATGCCCGCCCTGCCGTCGGTGCCGATATAGAACTGGGACGGTCGGTCCTTCGCCGGCGTCTTGAACACCGTGCCGCCGATGCCGATGCCGCCCCAGGGCAACCAGGTGTACCAGTTGAACAAGTCGCCGTTGATCCCGCCCAGCGCGTGCATCCGGCCGCCGGTCGCCGGGATCGTCTCCCGGTCGTTGACGTTGCCGTTGGCCATGCCCGGCTTGATGTGCAGTGCCTTGTGGGTGAGATCGACCGACATCACCCACCCGCGCTGGTAGCCGTGGTCGTTTGTCCACGCGATGCCCCGCCAGCTCAGGCCGGGGGCCACGGTGTGCTTGGCGAACCGCTGCACGGTCAGCCCGGTCGCGGCGCCGGCCGGGGTGGCCGCCGGGACGGCGAGCGCGGCGGAGCCGGCGACGAGCGCGCAGCCGCCCAGCGCGAGGGCGCGGCGGAACGACCGGGGACGGGTCACCTTTCCAGTATCGGTGCTGATGATCGAAAGTTGAGGATCAAAGGTCCCGCATCACGTCGGCCAGTGCCGCCGCCCGGGCGTCGGTGAGGACGTCCTCGAGGAAGATCGGCCGGCCGGCCGGATCGCCGAGCGGGACCCGCCAGTTCGGGTATTCGTCGGTCGTTCCTGGTTGGTTCTGGGCCCGACGTTCGCCCACGGCGTCGGTGAGCGCCAGGCACCGCAGCCGCGAAGGCGCCGCGCCGAGCAGCCGGTGCAGCGCGGTCGTCGTGGCCGGCTCATCCGCGCCTTGGTCGAGCAGCCCGCGCTCGCGGGCGAGCCGCAGCCAGGCGTCCCGGTCGGCGGCGTCCTCGGCGAGTTCGACGTCCAGGTCGCGGGTCAGCAAGCCGAGCCGGTGCCGCAGCCGTACGTGATCGGCGGCGAGGTAGCCCGCGGTCGGCGGCAGGTCGTGCGTGGTGACCGACGCCAGGCAGTACTCGCGCCAGCGCTCCGGTGGTAGCGGTCCACCCGTCTCGTCCGCCTCGAACCACAGGATCGAGGTGCCGAGGATCCCGCGCTGCCGCAGGTAGTCGCGCACCCAGGGCTCGACCGTTCCGAGGTCCTCGCCGACGATGACCGCGCCGGCCCGGTGCGCCTCGACGAGCAGGGTCGCGACCGCAGCCTCGTGGTCGTAGTACACGTAGGTCCCGGCGGTGGGCGACGCACCCTCGGGGATCCACCAGAGCCGGAACAAGCCCATGACGTGGTCCATCCGCAACCCACCGGCGTGCCGCAGCACGGCGCGGATCTGTTCGCGGAACGGCGAGTAGGCGTGCGCGGCGAGCCGGTCGGGACGCCAGGGCGGCTGCTGCCAGGTCTGGCCGGTCTGGGCGTACGGGTCGGGCGGGGCGCCGACGCTCATGCCCTGCGCCATGTCGTCCTGCCAGGACCACGACTCGGCACCGGACGGGCTCACCCCGACGGCGAGGTCGTGGACGATGCCGAGCGGCATGCCGACGTTGCGGGCCGTGCTCTGCGTCGCTGCAAGCTGCTCGTCGAGGACCCACTGGAGCCAGCGGTAGAAGTCGACGCGTCCGGCGGAGGCGGCGGCGAACGCCGCGACCTCCGGTGTGCGCGGGTGGCGCAGCGCCGCCGGCCAGTCGTGCCAGTCGGGCCCGTGTACCTCGGTCAGCGCGCACCAGGTCGCGAAGTCCTCGAGCGAGCGGCCCTCGCGGCGACGGAACGCCCGGTACGCGAGCGCGCGTCCGGGTGCGAGCCCCTGGCGGTGGACGAGTTCCAGCGCGGCCGCCTTCGCCGGCCACGCGACGTTCCGGTCGATCACCTCCGGGTGCGCGCGGGCGGTCGCGGCGAGCCGGTCGGTCTGCGCGCGCGCGGCCGCCTCCAGCTCGGCGAACTCGGGGATCCGTTCGACGCGCAGGTACAGCGGGTTGCCGAACCGCCGGGTGGTCGGCAGGTACGGCGAGGGCTGCATCGGCGCGACCGGCTCGGCGGCGTGTAGCGGGTTGATGAGGACGAACGCGGCGCGGTGCTCGGCCGCCCAAGCGGCGAGGTCGGCCAGGTCGGCAAGATCACCGGTGCCCCACGACTGCGCCGACCGGACGCTGTACAGCTGGGTGGCGAGCCCCCACGACGGGCGGCTCCCGAGCCGTTCGGGCAGGCCCAGCCAGGCCGGCGCGACGATGAGCACCGCGCGGTGCGCGCCGCCCGCCGTCTCGGCCCGCAGCTCGTGGTACCCGACCGGCACGTCGCCCGGCACCGCGAAGCTGGCCTCGCCGACGAGCCGGCCGTCGATCTCGCGCGGTGGCTCCCAGTTGTCGATCTGGGCCAGCGCCGCGTGCGCGGTTCCGTCCTCGAGCACCAGGTGCAGCGCCGCCGGCGAGCCGTGCTCGACATGCACCTCGACCGTGCGCGACACGCCGGAGGTGGCGACGACGTAGTGCGGCAGCACCCGGCGCCAGCCCTCGGTACGCCGCAGGTCGAGTGCGTCGCGCCGGCTGTCGTCGGTGCCGGCGTCGACGCCGAGAGCGGCGAGGACGGCGGTCAGCGTCTCGGCCGGAACCGGGACGTGCCTGCCCTGCCAATCCCAGTAGTGGGTCGCGACGCCGTAGGCGCCGGCGAGCTCGACGAGATCAGCGGGCGAGTCCACCTATCAGGAGATGGTGAGCGTGACGGGCGACGACCAGTCGGAGTGCTTGCCGTTCGACGTGTTGATGGTCCGCGCCCGGAACTGATACTTGCCGTTCTTCGCCGGGTTGAAGTTAGCCTGCAGCTGCGCGGTCCGGGTCTTGAACGCCACAAAGGTCTGCGAGCCCGGCCGCTTGATCTGCACGTCGAAGGCGCGGTGGGCCGGCGTGGACGGAGCGCTGGACCACGTCAGCGACCAGCCGTGTGTGGCCGAACCGTTGAAGGCCAGCGGTACCCGGACCGTGCCGTGCAGTGGGTGCTGCGTGCAGTGGTAGGGGTAACTGCCCGCGTTGAGGAACGCATCGGTCTGCGAGTACGTCCCGTCGTGGGGTATCAGGGGTGACTTCCAGAAGCCCTGATCCGAGGTGGAAGTGTGATTGAAAAAGTCTGCGGTGTGCCACGTGACGGTGGTGCCCTGCAGGACGGTGAGCGTCGTCGGGGAATAGCCGGAAATGCTCATCTCGACCGTTCGGGTCGCACCGGCGTGCGCAGACGGGATGACGAGTAGCGCGGTGCCCATCAGGAGCACGGCTATGGGCGCGAAGCGACGAAGCATGATCGGCAGGATACGTGGCGGATCGCGGGTTCGCAGCCGTGGCAGGGTGGCGGGATGGAAAAGCTGGATCTGCTCGTCTGGGACGACGCGGCACTCGACGCGGCGAGCGGCCTGGAGCTGCCCGGCCTGCGCTCCGCCACGGCGTCCCGGGCGGCCCGGCTGCCGAACGCGACGTTGCTGATGGGCCGCGGCGAACAGCTGGCCGGCCTGGTGCAGCTCTGGCTGGACAGCGTCGACGTCTGGCCCGACCTCGTCGAACAGGTGCCTGGCGACGCCTACCTGGTGACCGAGTCGGTGCCGCAGCCGGTGGCCGAGACCCCCGGCTTGCTCACTCACCTCACCTGGTTCCCGAAGCCGGACCGGCTGAGCGAGGAGGAGTTCTTCCACGGCTGGCACGTGGTGCACACGCCCTCGTCGGCGGCGCTGCACCCACGCCGGCAGGGCTACGTCCGCGATGCCGTCGCCCGCCGGCTGACCGCGGACTCGCCGCCGCTGCGCGCAGTCGTCAGCGAGTTCTTCACCCTCGAGGACTACCTCGACCCCCGTCGGCTGTTCGGCGGGTCGGAGGCGCTCGAGCGCACCGCGGAGGAGCTGCCGCTCTACGCCGACGTCGCGGACATCTCCAGCTGCCCGGTCTGGCGCGAGTAGCCGCGGCGACCCCTCGGTCAGTCCTCGCCCCCGTGCCCGTGGCCGTGGTCGCCGTGCGGCTTGGGTGGCTTGGGCGGCTTCGGCTTGGGGTCGGGTTTCGGCTGGGGTTTCGGCTTGGGCGAGGACGGGGTCGATGACGACGACGACCGGCCGGCTGCGGCGCGCTGTGCCCCGAGGTCGGTTGCGATCGCCGCGATGTCCGCCCGGATCGCGTCGGCCTGCACGGGGTTCACGCCACCACCTGCGGTCGCGGTGGCGAGATCGGCCCGCAGTTGGGCGAGCGCTGTGTCGGCATCGGACCACTGATGGCGCGCGACGGCCTGGGTGAGCGCCAGGACGTCCGCGCGCAGCGTCGCGCCCGCCCCGCTCGATATCCCGGCACCGGGGCCGCCTGAACAACCCGCCGCGAGCGCGCACAGCGCGCCGGTGCAGAGGGCGACGCGGAGGCGGGTCACGGACCCACGTCCTGCTGCAGTTTCTGCAGGTGGTCGCCGATCGGCCCGCTCACGCTCGGGTACCGCGGCGTCACCGGGGTCGGGGAGCCACTATCGCCCGAGACGGCGTAGGTGATGACGAAGACGAGCACCAGCAGCGCGGCGAGCGCACCGATCAGCACCGGCAAGCGCAGCAGGCCGCCCCGGGCGCCGGGGCGCGCGGTGCCGGGCGGACGCGCAGTCGTCGGCAGCACCCGGGTCTGGTCGGTGTCCAAGACCGGGGACTCGGCGAGCGGGAGGCGCTGGGCGATGACGGTCGGTTCGTCCGGTGCGGGCGGCCCCGGCGCGGCGGCCGGCGCCGGTG
>JAVHVB010000018.1:0-3412 GCA_032160775.1 Pseudonocardiales bacterium
GTGATGCGCACGGCGTTGGTGAACGGGTCTGCGTTCTCATCCCACGCGCGTTCTAGGAGCTCTTCGGCGCTGATCACACCGCCTTCGGCGGCGACGAGAACCTCGAGCACTGCGAACTGCTTCCTGGTCAGCGCGACGTAGCGGCCGTCGCGGTAGACCTCGCGGCGGAACGGATCCAACCGCAGACCTGCGATCTCTCGCACGGGTGGCCTGTTGTGGGCGCGCCTGCGGTCGAGTGCTCGGAGACGAAGCACAAGCTCCTGGAGGTCGAACGGCTTCGTGAGGTAGTCGTCGGCGCCGAGGCCGAACCCGGTGGCCTTGTCGTCGAGACGATCGGCAGCGGTGAGCATGAGGATCGGCATGCCGCTGCCGGAGGCGACGATTCGTTCGGCGATCTCGTCACCGGAGGGGCCGGGAATGTCTCGGTCGAGGACGGCGATGTCGTAATCGTTCACGCTGAGTAGCTGCAGAGCGGTGTCGCCGTCACCTGCGATGTCTGCCGCGATCGCTTCCAAGCGTAGGCCATCGAGGATGGCTTCCGCCATCAGGGGCTCGTCCTCCACGATCAGCACACGCATGCCCCGATGCTACGAGCTGGCGCATCTCGTCGGCGTATCGAAAACCGGATACGCCCTGGCAACACCGCGCTGCCTTGAATGGCGGCATGACCTACAGCAAACGATCACGAACGACGACCCGGCGGATTCGGATTCGCTGGATCCGTGTCGCCGGCCTGCTCGTCGTCATCGCGGCCATCGCCGCCCTCGGCTACCAGTTGCTGCCAACGTCGTCCTCGACGGCCGCACCACCGATCGACGTTCTTCGCAGTCAGCGCGGCAGTGCGCTTGGCGAAGCGCTGCCGAGCTCGGTCTGGCCTGCAGATGGTCAAGCCGCGGTCCAGATCGGACAGTCGAAGCTCCAGGCCGGCCCGAACCAGCACGCGGCTCCGATCGCGAGCGTGGCGAAGGTGATGACGGCCTATCTCGTGCTCCGCGACCACCCGTTACGTCCCGGTGAAGACGGCCCGACGATCACGCTCACCGACGCCGATGTCGCAGACACCGACCGTCGGCGCGGGCACGAGGAATCGGTCGTGTCGATCGCCGCCGGAGAGCAGTTGACCGAACTGCTGGCGCTGCAGGCGCTGCTGCTCCCGTCGGCGAACAACATCGCCGCGGTCCTCGCGCGCTGGGACGCCGGCTCGCAGGAGCGGTTTGTCGCCCGGATGAATGCCACCGCACGGTCGCTGGGCATGACCCACACCCGCTACACCGACCCGAGCGGCTTCGACGACGCAACCGTGTCGAGCGCCGCCGATCAGGTGCGGCTTGTCGATCGCGCCATGCGCCTGCCGGTGTTCGCGAGCATCGTCGCCACACGAAGCGCGACGCTGCCGGTCGCCGGCACCGTGCACAACACCAACACACTGCTCGGGCGCAACGGCTTTGTCGGTGTCAAGACCGGCTCGACCGCCGCGGCCGGTGGCTGCTTCGCGTTCCGCGCGATCCGCTGGATCGACGGCAAGCAGACGACGATCACCGGGGTCGTGCTGGGACAGCCCGGCCCCGACCGGATCGCGGCGGGTCTCGCGGCCGCGGCCGCCATGGTCGACCGCATCACCGGTCATTCACGCCGCCAAGTACCGCCTATGCCACCACCACATTGGGGGGAGAAACCATGAGTAGGACACTACGGCCGCTGGCCGCCCTTGCCATGCTCGCCGTGATCGTCGCGGGGTGTTCGAACGCGCCTGCCGACACCGGCAGCAACAACACAGTCGCGACGCATCAGAAGGCGGTGAAGTTTGCCGAGTGCATGCGCAACAACGGCGTCAGTGGGTTCCCGGACCCGGACGCGTCGGGCGCGCTGACAATCGATGGGGTAATAAACGGCTCGTCAATCGACCCGAACTCCGCGGCGTGGGAGACGGCCATCGGCGCGTGCAAGGACCTGGAGCCGTCGGGGTTCACGGGCGCCAAGGTGACGCCCGAGCAGAGGACGGCGCGCCTCAAATTCGCCCAGTGCGTGCGCGACAACGGCGTGCCGGACTTCCCCGACCCCACCCAAAATGGGCCCCTCATCGACACGAATCGAATCCCATCCACCGCAACGAATGGTGGTATGAGCATTCTCAACGCCGCGACGCAGAAGTGCGGCCAGTACGCCTCCGCAGCCGGTGTACAGGGGAGCCGGTGATGCGGAAGCATTGGGTGCTCGCCGCCGGAGCGGCCGTCGTTGTTGCGGTAACGGCCGCCGGCGGCGTGGTCGTCAGGTCCGGTGCCGAGCAGGCGACCGCAGCCGCACAGGAGCCCCCGGTGAACACGGCGACGGTGGAGAAGGGGAGGGTCTCGGGCATGGTCTCCCTGTACGGGACCCTGACCCATCGGGCGCGATCGGACGGCTCGCCGTACACCGTGATCAACCGGGCACGCGGGACGTACACCAAGCTGCCGGGTGGCGGCGACAGGGTCGGCTGCGGCGATGTGCTCTATCGGGTAGACGACGAGCCGGTGCTGCTCTTGTGCGGCTCGATGCCGGCGTACCGGTCTCTGTCCGGGGGCGCCAGCGGACCGGACGTCACCGAGCTCAACGCCAATCTGGTGCACCTCGGGTACGCGACCCGGGCGCAGCTCGACCCGTCCTCCGGCCACTTCAGCTCCGAGACGGCGTCCGCGCTCGAGAAGCTGCAGTCCAAGCTGGGAGAGGACGAGACCGGATCGCTCGCTCTCGGCCGGGTGGTGTTCCTGCCCGGCGCCGTGCGGATCGCCAACGTGACCGGCGAGCTCGCTGGACTCGCCCAGCCAGGCACACGGGTCCTCTCCGCGACATCCGACACGCTCGAGGTGCAGCTGGCCCTCGATCCGTCGCAGCAGGGTGAGATGAAGGCAGGAGACCGTGCGCAGATCACGCTGCCAGGCAACAAGTCGGTGACGGGAAGAGTGGACAGGTTGGGGAGAGTCGCCGAGGTCCCTGCCGGGCAGAACACGGGCGCCGGGGCCGCGACCATCCCGGCCTACCTCAGCCTCGACCACCCGGAACAGGCACGCGGCCTCGACAAGGCGCCGGTCCAGGTGGAGATCACGACCAGGCGAGTGGAGAACGTCTTGAACGTCCCGGTTACCGCGATCGTCGGGCGCTCCGGCGGCGGCTTTGCGGTCGAGGTCGTGCGCGACGACGGGCGGCGCGAGCTGGTCGCTGTGAAGCTCGGCCTCTTCGACACTGCAGGCGGACGAGTTCAGGTCGACGGCGATCTTCACGAAGGCGAGCACGTGGTGGTCCCGTCGTCATGAGTGACGAATCGGTTCTGGAGCTGGATGAGGTGACCAAGGTCTACGGTGAGGAACCGCCGGTGCCCGCCCTGCGCGGTGTGTCCTTTTGCGTCAGGCGGGGCGAGCTGGTGGCGATCGTCGGG
>JAVHVB010000019.1:0-2677 GCA_032160775.1 Pseudonocardiales bacterium
CTGCAACATCTTCCGGTACGGGCAGTGCAACACGCAGATCCATGGCGTCACCGCGGTGGTGTGCCGACAGGTCAGCTGCCTGCCGCCGTGGCAGCTGTATCCGGGCAAGTGCGGCAAGTCGAGTGCGACCGACAACAACACCGCGCTGCACAGTGCGCCGTGTCTGACCAAGGCGAACAGCTTCCCCGCACTCGTCACCTTCCCGGCCGGACGCCACCACATCACGCCGGGATATTCGCTGACCGCGGGCATGCGTCTCGTGTCGGCCGACCAGCACACACAGTGCACGATGCAGTCGGACGGAAACCTGGTCATCCGGAACCAGAACGGCCCGGTGTGGTCCACCCGGACGGCGCGGATCGCGGCGGGCGGGCGGGCGCTGCTGCGGTCCAACGGCCAGCTCGTCGTGCTCGATTCCAGGGGGGTCGTGCGGTGGTCGTCCCACACGACGACGGCGGGCTCGGACATCTCGCTCTGGATGCGCAACAACGGTCAGCTCGCGGTCTTCCGCGGCACGACCGTCATCTGGCACACCAACACCCACACTCCCTGAGGCGGCGCCGATGCTCGTCCTGCTGCTCGTGGCGACAGCCGTCGCCGCGGCCCGAGGGCTGTGGTCACCGTGCGGGTTGTCGATGCTGTCCGCGCTCAACCCGGTGTCCGAGGCGACCCGTGGAAATCGGTTCTGGGCCACGGCCTGCTGGTACATGGTCGGCGCTGCGGCGGGCGGCGCGCTGCTCGGCGTCGGCTGCGCGGCAGGCGCGGCCGCCGTCGGGCGGGCCGACCTCGACGGACCGACCATGTGGCTGCTCGTCCTCGGCGCGGCGGCGGTCGCGCTCGTCTCCGACAGCCGGGTACTGGGCTGGTCGCTGCCCGAGCATCCCCGGCAAGTCGACGAGCGCTGGCTGCGCACCTACCGGCGGTGGATCTACGCCGGCGGGTACGGCGTGCAGATCGGCACCGGCTTCGCCACCTACATCATGACGGCCGCGGTGTACCTGGTGGTGGCGCTCGCGACGATCAGCGGCGACCCCGTCCTGGCGTTCGCGGCTGGGCTGCTCTTCGGGATCGTGCGCGGTCTCGCGATCGCCGTCGCCGGCGTCGCCCGCTCCGCCGACCAGCTTCGAACATTGCTCGCCCGGGTGGACGCATGGGCGGGGCCGTCGCTGCTGCTGGCCTGCTCGGTCGAGGTGGCGGTGGCCGGGGTCGCTGCGTGGACGCTGTTCGGCGCGGTCCTCGCGGTCGGCGTCACGGTGGCGATGGTCGCCGCCGTCGCGGTGGGCACCCGGCGTTCGGTGGTCACCCACTGAGCGCCCCGTTGCCGACGAACCTGGCGACGACCGTCGCCGGCGAACCGCTGGTCGCGGACTGGGCCAGCACGTTGCCGTGCGTGATCGGCGATCTCGCGCGGCACTGGTCGCTCGATGTTGGTGCCCCGTTCGAGCCCGGCGGCATGACGTCGTGGACTGCACCGGCGCGGACCGCCGACGGCGCACCGACCGTCCTCAAGATCGCCCGGCGCCACTACGAGGCCGAGCACGAGGCGGATGGGTTGCGGGCCTGGGCCGGTCACGGCGCGGTTCGGTTGATCGACTTCGTCCGGCTGGACGAGCGCAGCGACGCGTTACTGCTCGAGGCCTGCGACCCCGGCATCGCGGCGTCCGTCCTGCCGGAGCCCGCGCAGGACGAGGTCGTGGCCGCGGTACTGCGCCGGCTGTGGATCCATCCGCCCGCCGGCTCACCGTTCCGTCCGCTCGCCAGCATGTGTGCCGCCTGGGCCGACGAGATGGACACCCGGCCCGCGACGGCAATGATCGGCGACGCCGGGCTCGTCCGGGCGGGGGTCGGGCTGTTCTACGAGCTGGCCGCCCACTGGGCTGGAGCCGACGTGCTGCTCGCCACCGACCTGCACGCCGGGAACGTCCTCACTGCCCGCCGGGAGCCGTGGCTCGCGAAGGACCCCAAGCCCTATATCGGCGACCCCACCTACGACGTGCTGCAGCACCTGCTCAACTGTCCGGACCGGTTGACGGCTGCGCCGCTCCCGCTCGTCGAGCGGATGGCCGGGCTGCTCGACCTCGACCCGGCCCGGCTTGGTCGCTGGCTGTTCGCGCGGTGCGTGCTGGAGTGTCCTGGTCGGCCCGAGCTCGCGGCGGTGGCCCGGGCGCTCATCCCGGCCTGAACGTTGATCTCGACCCGTGATGATCAACAGCGCGGAGTGGTCGCCCTGGCGACCACTTCTTCCTCTTGATCACCGATCAGTGGTGCGCACCGCGATCGAGGTGTCGATGGACATGACGGGCTACGTCGCGGCCGAGACCGTGGTGATGTTGGCCCGGGTGCCGACAACCGACGCCGTTGGGATGAAGTAGTCAGGCGACGGCTTCTGCTTGTCGACCAGCGCGTTGTACAGCCAGACGATGGTGTCGAAGGACTGGCCGTACGGGTCTTGGCCGATGGCTGCGTACATGTTGCCGGCCTTGATCTGGGCCACGTTTTCCGCGGTGAAGTCGAAGCCGATCACCTTGACTGTCGATGTCTTGCCCGCCGACGCCACGGTCTGGGCCGTGACCTGCGGGTTGCCGCCGGTCACGTAGATCCCGACGAGGCTCTTCGTGGAGGTCATGTAGTCACGTGTCGCTGACGCCACCCGGTCGGTCGACTGTTGGTATTCGAC
>JAVHVB010000020.1:0-2509 GCA_032160775.1 Pseudonocardiales bacterium
CGCGAGTACACGATCGAGATCACGAGGGTTCATTCGGCCCACAACGCGATGACGGTGGAGTACCGGATACACAACACGGGACACAGTCCGATCCCGGAGGGGTTCCCCATCGCGATCGGTTATCAAGAGGGCGCCGGGCTGGTGGGATCCTCGCAGGTCTACATGATCGAGGTTCCGGTCGCGGCGGGCGCCTTCGGTGACAAGCACCTGACCATCGAGGCCGAGAACGAGCACAAGGACGGCGACGCCGGGTTCCTCACGATGGTCGGCGACCAGGGCGGCCACTCCGAACGGCAGTTCAACTTCAACCTCGCGTGGTCGCACGACGGGACGGCGACGGCAACGCCCCACTGACCGCAGTGCCCGGCTGACCCGCGTCGGGCTACCGGGAGCGGACCTGCTCGAACAGGTAGTAGAGGGCCAGCGCGAACTGGATCGCGAGCGCGGCACCAGCCGAGACGAACGAGATGCCGATCGTCGCCGCGTAGAGCAGGGTGCCCACCGAGAACCGGCCGATCGAGCGCCACTCCTCGCGTGGGCCGCCGAGCGGCTCGGCGAGCAACCGGCCGCCGCGCACGGCGTGCAGCCAGATCAGGCTGAACGCGATCGCGGCAAGGGTGAGGTTCGCGCTGTACACCGCGGCTGCCTGGGCCGCGTTGGTGCCGCCGTGCTTCAGGTTCTCGGCGACGAGCCGGGTGGGGAACGGGAGCAGCGTCGTCCACAGCAGCAGCAGCAGGTTGAGGAACAGCAAGGTCCGGTCGGCGCGCACGATGCTGCGGAACATCGAGTGGTGGTTGACCCACATGATCCCGATGATGAAGAAGCTGGTCAGGTAGGCGGCGAACTGCGGCCAGGCCTCGACGAGGCCATGCCAGACGCTGCCGTCCCCGGTCTCGGGCAACTTCAGCTCGATGACGAGCAGGGTGATCGCGATGGCGAAGACCCCGTCGCTGAAGGCCTCGATCCGGTTCGTCTCGACCGCCTCGGCCTCAGTCACGTCCGAGAGCGTCTCACGCATCGCCAGCCGGTAACCGACCCTGGCGTTGAACGGTTGGCACTCGGCGAGCTAGAGTGCTAGCCAGGGATCAGGCTGGCACCCGCGACGACAGCCGACGCCCCAGGTACATCTGAACTTCACACCCGAGAAGGGGAGCCACACCGTGACCGCCACGAAGGTCAGCATCAAGCCGCTCGAGGATCGCATCGTCGTACAGGCCAACGAGGCCGAGACGACGACCGCCTCGGGCATCGTCATCCCGGACACCGCCAAGGAGAAGCCCCAGGAGGGCACCGTTCTCGCCGTCGGCCCGGGCCGCATCGACGACAACGGAAACCGCGTCCCGCTGGACGTCCAGGTCGGCGACGTCGTCCTCTACAGCAAGTACGGCGGCACCGAGGTCAAGTACGCCGGCGAGGAGTACCTCGTGCTCTCCGCCCGCGACGTCCTCGCCATCATCGAGAAGTAGGCCGAACGCCGAACGCCCCGTCCGCCGCCTCGCGGCGCGGGGCGTTCGCCTTTGGCGACCTTCCTGCGCGTGCCGGTCCGGTAACGGCAGCCGCGGGAAGCCTCACTGATCTTTCGAAAGGGACATTTCATGGCGAAGATCCTCAGCTTCGACGAGGACGCCCGCCGCGCCCTGGAGCGCGGCGTCGACAAACTGGCCAACGCTGTCAAGGTGACGCTCGGCCCCAAGGGCCGCAACGTCGTGCTGGCCAAGGCCTACGGTGCGCCGACGATCACCAACGACGGCGTCACCATCGCCCGCGAGATCGAGCTGGACGACCCGTACGAGAACCTCGGCGCGCAGCTCGCCAAATCGGTCGCGACCAAGACCAATGACGTTGCCGGCGACGGCACCACCACCGCGAGCGTGCTCGCGCAGGCACTGGTCAAC
This sequence comes from Pseudonocardiales bacterium, assembly GCA_032160775.1. Lineage (GTDB taxonomy): Bacteria > Actinomycetota > Actinomycetes > Mycobacteriales > Jatrophihabitantaceae > Jatrophihabitans. The sequence goes on from JAVHVB010000020.1 coordinate 1,896, forward strand.
GCCGGGCTGCGCAACGTCGCGGCCGGTGCCAACCCGATGGGGCTCAAGCGCGGCATCGACGCCGCGGTCACGGCCGTCAACGCAGCGCTCGACAAGGCCGCCAAGCCGGTCGACGGCGAGCAGGACATCGCCTTCGTCGCGACGATCTCGGCGCAGGACGCCACCATCGGCTCGCTCATCGCCGAGGCGTTCACCAAGGTGGGCAAGGACGGCGTCATCACCGTCGAAGAAGCCCAGACCATGACGACCGAGCTCGAATTCACCGAGGGCATGCAGTTCGACAAGGGCTACATCAGCCCGTACTTCGTGACCGACGCCGAGGCCGGCGAGGCTGTGCTCGACGACCCCTACCTGCTGATCACGACGCAGAAGATCTCCTCGATCGCCGACCTGCTGCCGCTGCTGGAGAAGGTGGCCGCCGCGGGCAAGCCGCTGCTCGTCGTCGCCGAGGACGTCGACGGCGAGGCGCTCTCGACGCTGGTCGTGAACGCGATTCGCAAGACCTTCGTGGCGGTCGCCGTCAAGGCGCCGTTCTTCGGCGATCGGCGCAAGGCGTTCCTGCAGGACCTCGCCATCGTCACCGGCGCCCAGGTCGTCGCGCCGGAGGTCGGGCT
>JAVHVB010000021.1:0-4861 GCA_032160775.1 Pseudonocardiales bacterium
CAGACCCAGCTCGACCAGCGCGAGCCGCTGCAGATCTGGACGCACAACCTGAACCTGCTCTCCCAGCAGCTCAGGACCAGCGACCCGGACTTCCGGCACCTGCTGAACACCGGACCGGGCGACATCGTCACGGTCACCGACTTCGTCAAGAACAACCAGACCGATCTCGGCGTGACGCTGGCCAACCTGGCCACCGTGGGCGACCTGCTGGTCCGGCACCTGGACGGCATCGAGGAGATCTTCGAGCTCTACCCGGCGCTCGCCGCGGGCGGGCCGACGACGGTCCACGACAATGTCGCCTGGCTGGGTCTGGTGCTGCAGCCGACGCCCGATCCGCAGAACTGCGGCGACCCGGAGCACGGCCGGGAGGGCTACATCGGTACCAACATCCGGTCGCCGTTCGAGACCGGGCCGCAGGCGCCGAACGTCTCGGTCCACTGCACCGCGCCGAACACCGGCAAGGACGGCAAGCAGGTGCGCGGTTCGGCGCACGTGCCCGGCGGCGACCCGATCAGCCTGTCCGGCGGCGGCTACGCGTACCCGCGCACGGTGACCAAGAACCTGCTGCGCGTCGGCTCCCGGCTGCCCACCACGGACACCCTCGGTGACGCCTCGTGGATCGGGCTCGTGACGGCCTCGCTGCACTGATTCTCACCTTCACGCCGTAGTCTTCGCGGCTGCCCGTACCCTTACGCGGACCGCACGCCGGACGCGGAGCACCTGATCGGAGAGTTCGAACAGCGCATGGCTGAGCCTCGACGCCCATCCCGCGCGCCGTGGATCACCGCCGCGGTGGCGGGGGTCGTCCTGATCGCGCTGTTGCTCGTCTACCTGCTGTGGCTGCGTCCCGACGAGGACGACGCCAACCGTGAGCACGCCGCGGCGCTGCAGAACTCCGGCCGGCTCACCTCGGACGAGTCCGCGGCGATGACTGCGGCCGGCACCGAGATGGTCAATCTCGTCACCTTCAGCCGCGCGCACTTCGAGGACGACTTCCAGCGGGCGCTGGCCGGCGCCACCGGATCGTTGCGCACGGACGTCGAGAAGCAGCGCGACAACACGTTGAAGACGATGACCGACGGCAAGTTCGACCTGTTCGGCCGGCTCACCCACAAGGCGCTGTCCGACACGGTCTCGGCCGACGGCAAGAGCGGCTACGTGGTCCTGGTGACGATCAACGGGTACCGGTCGACGGCCCCGGACTCGCCGATCCAGCAGAACCTCGCCGTCACCGTCCTCAAGATCGACGGGAAGTGGCTGGCCACCGACGTCACGAACATCGGGGTCACCGGATGACCGAGATTCCCGGCGACGACCCGCCCGTCGAGCAGCCCCCGGCGAAGAAGATCCCGGCGAAGAAGATCCCGGCGAAGAAGGCTCCGGCAACGGCGGCCGCGCCGGCGGGACCCGCCGAGAAGGCACCGGCCAAGAAGGCACCCGCGAAGAAGGCGCCGGCCAAGAAGGCACCCGCGAAGCAGGCACCCGCGAAGCAGGCGCCGGTAACGCCGGAGTCCGCCGCGGACGAGCCGTCGGGGCCGGCTGCCCGACCCGCCGGCGGCTCGCCGGCGGCCGCTGCGGCGCGCCGGGCCCGCAAGATCGGCGGCCGGGCGACCGGTGTGCCGCGCCAGGAGCAGGCGCCGGAACCCGAGGCGACCCCCGAGCCCCACCCGGAGCTCGCGTCGGTCTTCTTGACCAAGACCGTCTCGGCGGAGCCGGCCGGGACGGGCGGCCCGGCCGAGCCCGCCGGACAGGACGGAGAGGATTCCGAGCTGGGCGATCCCGAGGCGCGGACCGTCGTGGTTACCGCGGTCCCCGCCTGGCTGAACTGGGCGCCGGCGGTCGTGCTGAGCCTGGGCGCCCTGGTGCTGGCGGTGCTGCTCATCGTCTTCAGTCACGGCGTGTGGTGGGGCCCCGGCCCGCAGCAGGTGCCGCAGGACCGGTCCGCGACCTATGTGCGCAACCAGGTGCTGGCGGCGGCCAAGACCTGCGTCGCGGCGACGAACACGTACGAGTACACCGACCTGGACAGCTACGAGTCGCGGGCGCTGGCCTGCGCGACGGGCGAATTCGCCGGCCAGTTGCGCGACACGATCGAGCAGTTGATCAAGGTCAACGCGCCGAAGCTGAAGTCCTCGCAGACCGCGCAGATCAACCGCGGCGGCATCGAGTCGATCAGCCTGGACGGCAAGCAGTGGACGATCCTGCTCTTCGGCCAGCTCAGCGTCACGAACACGGAGAACAAACAGCCGCGTACGGACCCGTTCGCCGCCCAGGTGCGGATGGACAAGGTCAATGGCAAGTGGCTGATCGGCGCGTTGACCACCGTGTCTTCGCCGGTGTCCTGACCAGCAAATCAGGGGCTGCCGGCCGATTCGACGTCCCCAGCTGGGCCTAGGTGCTTGACGGGGCCGCTCGGGCGAGGCACCCTTTCTGAGCACCGATTTTGTGTGTGCTTGCTCGGCATGCCCGGAAGGGCTAGACTTCTTCTTTGCGCTGCCCTCTTTCGCCTTGCGGCCCGTCAAGGGCCTACTTCGTGGTGCCCGGTGTTCCGGGGCCCGGAGCGTCCGCTCGAGGCATAGGCGAGCCGCGCAGTTCGGCCCTCCGAGTCCTTGGAAGGACGCATCTTGGCAGTCTCGCGCTCCGGAAGTAAGTCACGAACCACACCGAACGGCACTAGGTCAGGTATCCCGGGCGCACCGCCCCGTACCTCCTTCGCCAAGATCCGCGAGCCGCTGGAGGTCCCGAACCTCCTCGCTCTGCAGACCGAATCCTTCGACTGGCTGGTCGGCAACGACGCCTGGCAGTCGCGCAAGAGCGAGCGGGGCAACCGGCTGTCGGGACTCGAGGACATCCTCACCGAGCTCTCGCCGATCGAGGATTTCTCCGGCTCGATGAGCCTGTCCTTCTCCAACCCGCGCTTCGAAGAGGTCAAGGCCTCGATCGAGGAGTGCAAGGACAAGGACATGACCTACGCGGCGCCGCTGTTCGTCACCGCCGAGTTCACCAACAACACCACCGGCGAGATCAAGTCGCAGACGGTGTTCATGGGTGACTTCCCGATGATGACGAGGAAGGGCACCTTCATCATCAACGGCACCGAGCGGGTCGTCGTCAGCCAGCTCGTCCGGTCGCCCGGCGTGTACTTCGACCGGACGGTCGACAAGACCTCCGACGTCGACGTCTACGGCGTCAAGGTGATCCCGAGCCGCGGCGCGTGGCTCGAGTTCGATGTCGACAAGCGCTCGACCGTCGGCGTGCGGATCGATCGCAAGCGGCGCCAGCCGGTCACCGTCCTGCTGAAGGCGCTGGGCTGGACCGAGGACCGCATCCGCGAGCACTTCTCCTGGTCCGAGACCCTGCTCGCCACCCTCGAGAAGGACCACATCGGCACGAGCGACGAGGCGTTGCTCGACATCTACCGCAAGCTGCGCCCGGGCGAGCCGCCGACCCGCGAGTCCGCACAGGCGCTGCTCGACAACCTGTTCTTCAACCCGAAGCGCTACGACCTGGCCAAGGTCGGCCGGTACAAGGTCAACAAGAAGCTCGAGATCGACGTGCCGATCGAGACCGGCACGCTGACCGAGGACGACGTCGTGCGCACCATCGAGTACCTCATCCGGCTGCACGCCGGCGAAGAGGGCTACGAGACCGACGACATCGATCACTTCGGCAACCGCCGCCTGCGCACCGTCGGCGAGCTGATCCAGAACCAGATCCGGGTCGGTTTGTCGCGCATGGAGCGGGTGGTCCGCGAGCGGATGACCACGCAGGACGTCGAGGCGATCACGCCGCAGACGCTGATCAACATCCGGCCCGTCGTCGCCTCCATCAAGGAGTTCTTCGGCACCTCGCAGCTGTCGCAGTTCATGGACCAGACCAACCCGCTCGCCGGTCTGACCCACAAGCGCCGGCTGTCCGCGCTCGGCCCGGGCGGTCTGTCCCGGGACCGCGCCGGCATGGAGGTCCGCGACGTCCACCCGAGCCACTACGGCCGGATGTGCCCGATCGAAACGCCGGAAGGCCCGAACATCGGCCTGATCGGCTCGCTGTCGTCCTACGGGCGGGTCAACCCGTTCGGCTTCGTCGAGACGCCCTACCGCAAGGTCGTCAACGGCCGGGTCACCGACCAGATCGACTACCTGTCCGCCGATGAAGAGGACCGGTTCGTCAAGGCGCAGGCCAACGCGGTCATCGACGCGCAGGGCAAGTTCACCGAGCCGCGCGTCCTCGTCCGCAAGAAGGGCGGCGAGGTCGAGCTGGTGCTGCCGGACGACGTCGACTACATGGACGTTTCGCCGCGGCAGATGGTGTCCGTCGCATCGGCGATGATCCCGTTCCTCGAGCACGACGACGCCAACCGGGCGCTGATGGGCGCGAACATGCAGCGCCAGGCGGTGCCGCTGCTGCGCGCCGAGGCGCCGCTCGTCGGCACTGGCATGGAGCTGCGTGCGGCCGTCGACGCGTCCGACGTGCTCACCGCCGAGAAGGCGGGCGTGGTCACCGAGCTGTCAGCCGACTACATCACGGTGATGGCCGACGACGGCACCCACCAGACGTACCGGCTGGCGAAGTTCGCCCGTTCCAACCAGGGCACGAGCTACAACCAGAAGCCGATCATCGACGAGGGTGACCGGGTCGAGGTCGGCCAGGTCATCGCCGACGGCCCGTCCACCGACAACGGTGAGATGGCGCTCGGCAAGAACCTGCTGGTCGCGTTCATGCCGTGGGAGGGTCACAACTACGAGGACGCCATCATCCTCAACCAGCGGCTCGTCCAGGACGACGTCCTCACCTCGATCCACATCGAGGAGCACGAGGTCGACGCCCGCGACACCAAGCTGGGCGCCGAGGAGATCACCCG
>JAVHVB010000022.1:0-2517 GCA_032160775.1 Pseudonocardiales bacterium
GCGACCGTGCCCGAAGAGGAGCTGCGCGAGCTGCCGTACGACCGCGCGCTGGAGCTGGGCTGCGGCAGCGGATTCTTCCTGCTGAACCTGATTCAGGCCGGGGTTGCGCGGCGCGGTTCGGTGACCGATCTGTCGCCGGGCATGGTCAAGGTGGCCACCCGCAATGGCGAGAACCTCGGATTGGAGATCGACGGCCGCGTCGCGGATGCGGAGGGCATCCCGTATGACGACGACACGTTCGACCTCGTGGTCGGGCACGCGGTGCTGCACCACATCCCTGACGTCGAGCTGTCGCTGCGCGAGGTGGTGCGGGTGCTCAAGCCGGGAGGCCGCTTCGTGTTCGCCGGCGAGCCCACCAAAGTGGGCAACACCTATGCGCGCACGCTGGCCGACCTGACCTGGAAAGCGACCATCCGCGCGGTGAAGCTGCCGGGGCTGCAGGGCTGGCGGAAGTCGCAGGAGGAACACGACGAGAATTCTCGGGCCGCTGCGCTGGAATGGGTGGTCGATCTGCATACGTTCGATCCGGGTGACCTGGAACGGATGGCGGTCAATGCCGGTGCCGTCGACGTAACCAGCACCACAACGGAATTCACCGCTGCGATGCTGGGATGGCCGCTGCGCACCTTCGAAGCGACGGTGCCGCCCGGCCGGTTGGGCTGGGGCTGGGCGAAGTTCGCATTCGGCAGCTGGATCACCCTGAGCTGGGTCGACGACAACCTGTGGCGCCGCGTGGTGCCCAAGGGCTGGTTCTACAACGTCATGCTGACCGGGGTCAAGCCGTCGTAACGTTTCGACTGGACGACGTCGCTTACCTGCGCTCTGACGCGGGCGCGCGGGACCTGGGCGAGGTCAACGGGTTTCGGCTCACCGACGCCTCGCGCATTGCCGACATTGCCGCCGTGCGGAACCGATTCGGTGACCGTGCCACCGTCCTGGTGGAAACGACGCTGTTGCGGCGAAGGGCCGCAGCCAAGTTCGCCGACGCCTCGGGGTGGCTGTTCACCGATGAGGCGCTGCAGCAGGCCACCGCGGAACCGGTAGCCGCGCATCGGGCGCGACGGCTGGCCGGACTGATCGTACACGATGCGACCTGTTCGGTCGGCACCGAGCTTGCGGCGCTGCGGAATTCGGCGACCTATGCCGTCGGCAGCGATATCGACCCGGTGCGGCTGGCGATGGCTGCGCACAACGTCTCCGGCGTCGATGTCTGTCGGGCGGATGCGCTGCGGCCGATCACCCGCGACACCGTCGTCCTCGTCGACCCCGCACGCCGCAGTGGTGGGCGGCGTCGCTTCAACCCTGCCGACTACACGCCCGCCCTCGACGCGCTGCTCGACGTGTACAGGGACCGGGATCTGGTCGTAAAGTGCGCTCCGGGAATCGATTTCGACGAGTTGTCACGACTGGGATTTCGTGGCGAGATCGAGATCACCTCGCTGGCGGGCAGCGTGCGCGAGGCGTGCCTGTGGTCGGCCGGTCTCAGTGAGGTCACCCGCAGGGCGACGATGCTCGACACCGGCGAAGTCGTCACCGACGCCGAACCCGATGACTGCCCGGTGGCCTCCGCAGGCAGGTGGATCGTCGACCCCGACGGCGCGGTGGTACGCGCCGGCCTGGTGCGGCACTACGCCGCCCGGCACGGACTGTGGCAGCTCGACCCCGAGATCGCCTACCTGTCCGGTGATCGGCTGCCCGACAACGTGCGCGGGTTCGAGGTTCTCGAGGAGCTGAGCTTCAGCGAACGACGACTGCGCCAGGCGCTTTCGGCGCGAGACGTCGGCGCCGCAGAGATCCTGGTGCGGGGAGTCGACGTCGACCCCGACGCGTTGCGGACACGGCTGCGGCTGCGCGGAACGCAACCGGTTTCGGTTGTCATCACCCGCATCGGATCCGGGGCGGCAAGCCGGGCAACGGCATTCATTTGTCGCCCGTCCCGGTGAGAGGCCACGTACGCTTTAGTCAATGCGCCGGTACCAAAGCCGGTGCCGGCTCGCGAGGACGTCCGACGATGCGCATTCCCAGGGTGGCCGCGATTCTCGTGGCCGGTCTGCTGGCCTGCTCGGCAGGCGCGGTGCCTGCCGCGGCGCAGTCGGCGTGTGCCGATCTGGCCGGCGCGGTCGGGCCCGACGGCATCTGCGCGGTCCACACCGCGAACGCCACCTACACGCTGGACATCACATTCCCGAACGACTATCCCGACCAGCAAGCGCTGACGGCGTATCTCGCGCAGGCCCGCGACGGGTTCGTCAACGTCTCGGAGATGCCGGGTTCGTACAACTTGCCCTACGAACTCGACGCGAAGGGAACCGGCTATCGCTCGGGCCCGCCGACCGGCGGCACGCAGAGCGTGGTGTTCACGATGTGGCAGAACGTCGGCGGGGTGCACCCGCAGACGTGGTACAAGTCCTTCAACTGGGACGTCGCCAAGAAGGCGCCGATCACGTTCGACACGTTGTTCAAGCCCGGCACCAAGCCACTCGAGGTGATCTACCCGGCCGTCGAGCAGTACCTGCA
>JAVHVB010000023.1:0-15353 GCA_032160775.1 Pseudonocardiales bacterium
CGAGGTCCACCAGCGAGCCAGTCGCAGCGGTGCCACCGTCCTGCGCGCCCGGGGCGACGACATGGAGCGGGCGTTCACCTTCGGCGTGACCCGCCAACTGTTCGAGCCGCTGCTCGCCCTGCGCACCGACCGCGAGCGCGCGGCGCTGCTCGGCGGCGCGGCCGGCCTTGCCGCGCCGGCCGTCTGGGCCGGGGACGACACCGTCCCGAAGTCCGGCGACCTGCTCTTCCCGGTCATGCACGGCGTCTACTGGCTGTGCGCCAACCTGGCAGGTGAGCAGCCGGTGACGATGCTCGTGGACGATGCGCAGTGGGCCGACGAGCAGTCGCTGCTCTGGCTGGCGTATCTCGTGCGCCGCCTTGCCGGGATCCCCGCGCTCGTCGCGATCGCCGCCCGCGCCGAACCGGGTGCGGCGCTGCAACCGCCGCTGGAAGCAATTGCCGGCGAACCCTGCACGCGGACGCTCGACCTCGCCCCACTCGGCGTGCACGCGGTCGGCGCATTCATGAGCCGGATCGCCGGTGTGCCGGTCCCCGGCGCGGTGGCCGCGGCGTGCCACGCACGCACAGCGGGCATCCCGTTCGTCCTCACCGAGCTGACCGCGACGCTCGCCGAGACGGGGATCCGGCTCGACCAGCCGCAGGCGATCTAGCAGGTGAGCCGGGTCGTGCCCGAGACCGTGGCTCGCGGCGTGCTGCGCCGGCTCACCGGCCTGCATCCGGCGGCGATCATGCTGGCCCGGGCGATCGCAGTCCTCGGCACCGACGTCGGACTGGGTGAGGCTGCGCAGCTGGCCGGCCTCGGCGGGGAGGCGGCGGCAAACGCGATGGACCGGCTCGCCGCCGCCGGCCTGCTCCGGCCCGAGACTCCGTTGCGCTTCGTCCACCCGCTCGTCCGCGAGGCCATCTACCACGATCTGCCCGCCGGGACCCGCCGGCATCAGCACCGGCGCGCGGCCGAGGTCCTCGACGCCGCCGCAGCGCCGGAACTGGTCGCCGCGCACTTGCTCGAGTGCGAACCCGTGGGCGACCAGCAGAGCGTGTCCGTGCTCGTTCGCTGCGGCGCTCGCGCGATGGCGCGCGGGGCACCCGAGACCGCGGTGCGGTACTTCTCCCGCGCGTTGACCGAAGGGCCGGCCGACTTCGTCCCGGTCCTGCTCGAACTCGGGATCGCGGAAGCCCGGCTGGGCCGCTCGGAAGCCGTCCAGCACCTGCGGTCGGCGCTCGCGCTGCCCAAGACCGTGTCCGCCGCCTGCACCGCCACCCGCGAACTGGGGGTGGCGCTGGCGGCACGCGGGCAACTCGACGAGGCGCTCGACACCTTGGAGAACGGCGTCACGGCCTTGTCCGCGCGTGACCGTGAACAAGGTCTGCTGTTGCTCGGCGAGCTGTGCGCGATCGGGCAGCTCTACCCCGCCTGGACGCCGCGGATCACCGCCCGGGTCCGCGAGGTGGCACCGGCGCTGACCGGACGGACGGCGGGCGAGCGGCTCGTCCTCGCCGGCTATGCGCACCTGCGATCGAACCAGGGCACCGCGCCGGACGAGCTGGCCGAGCTTGCCCAGCGCGCGTTGCAGGACGGCCGGCTGCTCGCCGAGCAGACTGGCGACTCGGCCGCGGTCTACCTGCTGATCTACGTCCTGCACCGCGCCGAACGCGACGATCTGGCCGACAGGTGGCTCGAGGCCGCACTGGTCGACACGCGCGCCCGCGGCTCGGTGTTCGGCACGACGATCGGGCAGGCGGTGCGTGGGCAACTGCGCTGGTTGCGCGGCGACCTCGCCGACGCGGAGGCCGACGCCCGTGTCTCGATCGACGCACAGCTCGAGGCCGGCTGGAACTCCGTGCTGCCGCTCGCGGTGCACGTTCTCGCCGAGTGTCTGCTGGAGCGTGGCGAGCCGGCCGCGGCGGTCCGGCTGTTCGGCGATCTCGGCCTGACCGGCGGGCTGCCGGAACTGACCATGTACCGCTGGATGCAGGCAACGCGTGGCCGCGCGCTGGTCGCGGCAGGCGATGTGGATGCCGGCCTTGCCGACCTCATGGACTGTGAGTGCGAGAACATGGGCACGCAGTCCGGCCTCGGGCTGCTGTGGCGGACCGACGTCGCGCAGGTCCTGCACGCCCGCGGTGAGCACGACGGAGCGCGGCAGCTCGCGGCCGAGCAGCTGGCGCTCGCGCAGCAGTTCTCGGTTCCCCGCATCCAGGGCGTGGCGCAGCGCACGATGGGTCACGTGGCCGAGAGCGCGGCGCAGGCACGGCAGTGGCTCACCATGTCGGTCGAGACGCTCGGCGGTTCATCAGCGCGGCTGGAGCACGCCAGGGCGCTCGTGGAACTCGGCGCGTGCATCCGACGTGCCGGCACCCCGACCGCCGCGCGAGAGCCCCTACGAGAGGGGTATGAACTCGCCCGGCGGTGCGGCAGCGCGGTCCTGGTGGCGCAGGCGGCGAGCGAACTCGCCGCCGCCGGTGTGCGGCTGCGCCGGCCGGCCCTGAGCGGTGTCGACGCCTTGACGCCCAGCGAGCGCCGGGTTGCCGAGATGGCCGCGACCGGGATGACCAACCCGGAGATTGCGCAAGCGCTGTTCCTCACCCGCAAGACCATCGAGATGCACCTCGGCCGCGCCTACCGGAAGTTGTCGGTCTCCGGCCGCAGCGAGCTCACGGGGCTGTTCGGCAAATAGCTGTTCGGCAAATAACAGGGTGCCTCCCCGTCGATGTGCCCCGTTGTTGGTGCTTCGCTCACCGGATATCGCGGCGAGAACCGCCGCAATCCATGAGGAGAGTTGTCATGAGCCACGAACCGCACCTCAAGCTGGGTGACCACGGCCAGTACGTCGAGTACGTCCAGAACGTGATGGAACAGATGGGGATCCCGGCCGGGAAGCACGCGGACGGCGTGTTCGACCAGCAGACCCACGATCAGGTCGTCGCCTTCCAGGAGCACCACAGCATCCATCCCGCCAACGGCGAGGTGGGCGAACACACGTGGGCCGCGCTCGGTGGGCTGACCGTCATGAACATGGAGCCCGACCACGTCGAGGGCGCCCGGACGGCGCACGACATGGCGGCGGTCCGCAACATGGTCATCCAGATCGCCAAGACCCGGCTGGAGTTCCACTTCCACGAAGTCACCCGGGCGGCCCAGGACTTCCACACGCACGCGCTGTCGAAGGCGCAGATGCTCACCGCGAAGGAGGCCGAGCCCGACGTCTTCGCGTTCTTCGAGGCCGCGACCAGCGTCTTCGGCTGGCTGTTCCCCGAGGCCGAGCTCACCAAGCTCGTCGCCGAACTCGCGGTCAGCGCGTTCAAGCAGGCCGTCGAGGTCACCGGCAGGCAGGCGGAGAACGCCGCCACCAAGGACATCCTCACCCTCGCCGAGCGGCTCGCAGAGTCGACGGCGACGAGTGCACAGTCGGCGCTGAAGGCCGGCGAGGCCGCACTCCACGGCAGCGAAGACCCCGCCACGCTGGCACTGCAGAAGCTCGATCACCTGCCGACGATCCACGAGCAGGAATGGCTCGAGTACACCGTCACCCACTTCCTCGGCATCCCCGACCCGGTGACCCACTCGCCCTACCTCTATGTGCGGGAACCGCTCGAGGAGAAGCTGGCGATGGCGGTGGCCCGGCACGAGCACGTGAAGAAGTACGGAGAGCCCAACACCCCGTTCTGGGAGGGCCAGGAGAAGAACCACGAGATCGACGCCAAGGTGAAGACCGAGATCGAGTACGAGCACAAGGGCTGGCACGAGCAGCACCCGCACCAGCAGCACCCGCACCAGCAGCACCAGTAGCGGAACCGGTCGGCGCGCGGGTAGCGGGGGGAGCGACGCGCGCCGACCGCGCCGCTAGTGCACGGTGAACGACTTGGTCAGGGTCGCCGTGGAGCTGTCGCCGACATACACGTCGATCCGGCCGTGCTCGACGACGAAGTGACCGGCGTTGTCGTAGTAGCCGACATCGCTGCGATCCAACCGGAAGGTCACCGTCCGGGTCTGGCCGGGTGCGAGCGTGACCCGCTGGAAGCCGCGGAGCCGGCGGACCGGCTGCGAGATTTCGGCGACCGGGTCGTGCAGGTACAGCTGAACGACCTCGTCGCCGCGCCGGGTGCCGGTGTTCGTCACGTCGGCCCGGACGGTGACGGCGCCGCGCGGCGTGATGGTCGCGGAGCTGAGCCGGAGATTCGAGATCGAGAACGTCGTGTAACTCAACCCGAAGCCGAACGGGTACAACGGCTCGCAGGTCGTGAGATCCCGGTAGCGGGAGTTGTACTTGGACGACGTGTCGCACGGCCGGCCGGTCGGTTCGTGGTTGTAGTAGATCGGTATCTGCCCGACGTCGACCGGGAAGGACGCCGGCAGCTTCCCGCCGGGGTTTACCGCTCCGAACAGGACGTCGGCGACGGCATTGCCGGCCTGCACCCCAGGGAACCACGCCTCGAGGATCGCCGGGGACGAGTCGGCGACCTTGGTCAGAGTGAGCGGACGGCCGTTGAAGAGCACGACGACGAACGGCTTGCCGAGCGCCGCGATCCGGTCGATCAGTTCCTGCTGCTTGCCGGGCAGATCGATGGTGCTGCGCGACTCGGCCTCGCCACTTTCGCCGCGGGTCTCGCCGAGGGCGAGGACGATCTGGTCGGCCGCCTGCGCGACCTGCACCGCGGCGTCGAAGCCCGCGTCGGAGTTGCACTCCTGGCCGGCCTGGAACGGGTCGTTGCTGTCGACGATCGTGCATGCCTGGGCGAAGGTGGTGTCCGGATCCTGGGCGGTGATCCCGTCGAGCACGCTCACCGCGTCCTCGTCGCGACCGACGCCCCACCACGGGCCGAGCATGTCGTGCTGGTCGTCGCCCAGCGGTCCGATGACCGCAACCGACTTCGCCGGGTCGAGCGGCAGGGTGTCGCCGGCGTTCTTGAGCAGCACCATCGACTTCGCCGCGGCCGTGCGCTCGGCCGCCACGGCATCGGGCAGCAGCTGCTTCGATTCGGCCGCCTGCCAATGGACGTAAGGATGGTCGAACAGGCCGGCGCGGAATTTGATCCGCAGGATGCGCCGCACGGCGTCGTTGAGCTGCGCCATCGTGATCTTGCCCTGCGCCAGCAGTTGCCTGCCGAAGTCGACGTAGTTGGTGCTCACCATCTCCATGTCGGTGCCGGCCCCGATCGCGAGCTGTGCGGCCTGCGGCCCGTTGGCCGCCACCCCGTGCCCGCACGGACCGGTGTCCGGGTTGACTGGCGGGCACGCCCGCAGCTCGGCCACCGCCGTGTAGTCACTCTCGATGAAGCCGTCGAAGCCCCAGCGGTGCTTCAAGATGCCCGTCTCGGTCTCCCGGTTCGCGCATCCCGGCACGCCGTTGATCGCGTTGAACGAGCACATCGCGGTGCCCGCCCCGGCGTCGATCGCCGCCTTGTACGGCGGCAGGTAGAGGTTGTAGAGCCGCTGCGGCGACATGTCCGTCGTGTTGTACTCGCGACCGCCCTCCGGTTGGCCGTACGCGGCGAAATGTTTGACGCTGGCCACGACCTTGTCGCGCGCGCTGTAGTCGCTGCCCTGGTCGCCGCGTACCCGAGCCGCCGCCATGACCGAGCCGAGGTACGGGTCCTCCCCGGATGCCTCGGAGATGCGGCCCCACCGCGGATCGTGCGAGACGTCCACCATCGGGCTGTAGACCTGCTTGATACCGGTCGCAGCCGTTTCGCGCGCTCCGTAGACGGCGTCGGCGCGCGCCACGCGCGGATCGAAGCTGCTGGCCTCGCCGAGCGGGATCGGGAACACGGTCCGGAAGCCGTGGATCGTGTCGAAGGCGAACAAGATGGGGATGTGCAGCCGCGATTGCTCGACCGCGACGTGCTGAAGATGATTGATTTTTTCCGGATCGGTGAGGCTGAACACGCCGCCGACGCCCTTTCGTGCGTCCGCGTCCGTCACCTGGCCGTCGGACAGGAGTTGCATCTGTTCGAGCTTCTCGGCCACCGTCATCCGGTTCAGCAGAGCGGTGATCCGGCTTTCCACCGAATTTCCGGTGTCGCTCGCCCGGCCCGTCGTGGCGGCGCTGGCGGCGACCGACAGGCTCGCCCCGAGGATCACCGCGCCCAGCACGGAGAAGCGCCGACGCCGAAGAAAATCTGGATGACGTTGCATTGCAACTCCCGAGAATCGCCCGACATATGGGACAAACCCTGTCACTTGTCTTACGCCCAATCGGCGCGCTGTCAACCCCTCGGTCGGCAACCCGGTCGTCAGGCGATCCGCCCAGTGGTGGTGTCGGCGGAGGCCTACCCGGCCCGCTTTGGCGTGACGTAAGCGAGCCATCAGCGGTGCCCGGCACCGTCCTCCTTGCCGGGAATTCCGGCCCAACTGAAGGAGGACGAAATGACCGGCACCATCACCTACCCGCAGTCCGCCCGCCAGGCGCCCGCCGGCCGAACCCGCCGCTACTGTGCGACGGCCGGCGTCGCGGCCGTCGCTGCGATCGTCGCCGCCGCCGTGTATTCGAGCGGCGACGCCGTGACCGGCGGCCACGGGCACGCCCTGCGACTCCGCACGCACATCTCGCACACAACCGAGTCGGGTCTGCCGCCGGTGGCGGAGCAGGCGCAGAAGTACGCCGGCGCTCTCTCGTCCCCGGTGACGCCACTGCGCCAGGACGATGACGAGGAGGTCGAGCACGAGGAGAACTCCTCGCCGACCTCGACCAAGCAGCTGATCTACCACGGCGGCGCAGTGCAGACGAGCCCGCACATCTACCTCGTGCTCTGGGGCGAGTCGTGGTCGACGCAGGCGGGTGACCCGAACGGGCTCGCGAGCCGGCTGCACTACTTCTACCAAGGTGTCGGCGGCAGCAGCCTCGCCAACGTGCTCACCGAGTTCTCCGGCTCGAGCGGCTCGTTCACCAATCCGGCCGACCAGTACTACGGCTGGCTCCAGGACAGTTCGCCCGTCCCGGCCGCCCCGACAACCGAGGACATGGCGGCAGCGGCGCTGCGTGCGGCGTCCCGCATCGGGGACCACACCTACAACGCGCAGTACGTCATCGCCACCCCGTGGGGCGTCGTCGACCAGTACACCGAGCAGCAGGACGCCTGCGGCTGGCACAACTGGACCAAGGACGGATCCTCGTGGATCACCTACACCTCGCTGCCCTATCTGCCGTACTACGCGACGACCGGCGACCACACCTGCGGGTCCGGAACGGTGACCGGCTCCAACCTCGACGGCGTCACGATGGTCGCCGCGCACGAGTACGAGGAGACGGTCAACGACCCCGGCCTGGACGCCTGGTACGACGCGGACGGCAGCGAGAACGGTGACAAGTGCGCGTGGACCAACGGCAAGGTCATCACACTGACCAACGGCTACGAGTTCCCGGTGCAGACGGCGTGGAGCAACAAGTTCCGTACCCAGTACGGCGACGGCTGCCTGTACACGAAATGAGTGAGGAAACGATGCCCGACTCGGTCCGCGACGTGCTCGAACTGGCGCTGACCGAGGACGGCGTTGTCCGCACCTACCTGATGGCGCGCACACCCGACGGATGCGAACTGGTACCCGGGCCGCGGGGCCGGTTCGCCTCCGCCGGGTGGGCCTTCTTCGAGGACGTGCAGGACCTCCTCGACGTCGACTTCTTCCTCGACCAGTTCGACACGGTCCTCGGCGGAGTGCGCGCGATCGCCCGCACCGGCACCAACATCACCAACCTGGAGATCACGCCGGACGTGTCGTGGCTGCGAATGCTCGGCGAGACCGGCCGCGGTGCGGCGATCCCGACGGGTGAGTTCCGCGATCAGCTGCGTTGCCTGCGAAGGTTCCTGTCGCCCGCGCGGTAAACCGGGGCTGCGACCGCGTGCTACACATCTGGCCATGAAGCGCTATCCGTGCACGCCGGTCGGCGACGAGTTCGTCGACGAGGCGCCGGCCCGATTCGCCAACTCGGTCGTCATCGCGGCCAGCCCCACCGACATCTGGGCGGCGCTCGAGGACGCGTCGGCCTGGCCGCGCTGGGCGACACCGATCAAGAAGGTGGAGTGGACCTCGCCCGCCCCGTTCGGCGTCGGCACGACGCGCACCGTGACGATGACCGGGCGGATGATCGTCGACGAGGAATTCATCGCCTGGGAACCGGGCGTGCGCATGTCGTTCCGGTTCAACACTGCGTCGATGAACGGCGTGCGCGCCTTCGCCGAGCGGTACACCCTCGAGCCGGTGTCGCCGTCCGCGACCGAGGTCACCTGGACGATGGCCATGGCACCGCGCGGCATCAGCAAGTTGATCGTGCCGCTGACCGGCCCGGTCATGCGGCGCGGCTTCGGCCGCATGCTGCGAGCGTTCAAGCGGCTCGTCGAGGACGAGTACGCCGGCGCCGCGGCGACCAGCGACTGACCGGGACGAGACCTCAGGCGTCCAGCAATGCGCGCAACTCGTCGAACGCCGGGCGGTGATCGATCCCGACCAGGATGGCGTGCATGCCGACCGGACGGGGAGCCGCAAGATTCGCGGGTCGGGCTTGCGGATGCCCTCCTTGGACGAGGCCACCACCATCCACGCTGCGGCTCAGCACCGCGATCGGGTCGATGGCGCAGCCGGACTGCCGGGCGAGTTCGCCGATGCCGGCCAGCGCCCGCTCGACGGTGACCTCACCGCGTTCGAGCTGATGCCACGGGTGATCGGTGTCCTGGTCGTAGGTGCCGAACACCGTCGCGAGCACCGTTTCCGGCGTGACGCCGAAGCCGCTCGCGGCCTCGCGCAGCGCGACGAACGGGGACGCGGTGAACACGCCTCCGAAGTCGAACAACACAGCCTGGATGGCAGCCACCACTGCATCCAAGCAGTTGACGGGAGCGCCGCCGACCGTCAACGTTGCGCGCATGCGGACCCGCGTTCTCGGGACGGCGCGTGCCACCCGGATCGGAGCGGGTGCGCTGGCGGTGTCGGCGGCAGTCGTGGGTTGCTGGGCGCTGTTCGCCCCGCACGGGTTCTACGCCTCGTTCCCCGGGCTCGGCCAGCACTGGATCGCGCCGACCGGGCCGTACAACGAGCACTTCGTCCGCGACATCGGCGGCCTCTACCTGGCGCTGCTCGTGGTGAGTGTCTGGACGGTGGTTCGCGCCACGCGGGACATGGCGCGGTTGGCCGCGGTGGCGTGGCTCGCCTTCTCGATCCCGCACCTGATCTTCCATCTGTCCCACTTGGACGAGCTGGGCATCGGCGGGCAAATCGGCCTCGTCGTCGCGCTCGGCGGCACGGTGCTTCTCGCCGGCGTCCTGTTCCTTTCCGGTGACACATCGCAGGAGGCGTCATGACCGACCGATTCGACGGGCTCAGGGCCGAGCTGACCGATCCAGGCGTGCTGTGCGTTCCGGGGGATCCCGGGTACGCCGAAGCGGTCAGCATCTGGAACGGGTCGATCACCAAGCGACCCGCGGTGGTCGCGCGGTGCGTCACCGACGCGGACGTGGTCGCCGCGCTCGCGTTCGCCCGGCAGGACGGCCTCGAGGTCTCGGTGCGCGGCGGCGGGCACAACTACGCCGGCTTCGCGCTGACCGACGGCGGACTGATGATCGACCTGACGCCGATGAAGTCGATCAGCGTCGACCCGGACGCCCGGCGCGCGCGCTGCGGCGGCGGGACGACGTGGGGCGAGCTCGACGCGGCGACCCAGGAACACGCGCTGGCGGTGACCGGCGGGTTCATCAGCAGGACCGGCGTCGGCGGGCTCACCCTCGGCGGCGGGATCGGCTGGTTGGTGCGGCCGTTCGGGCTGTCCTGCGCAAGTCTCGTCGGTGCGCGCATGGTGGTGGCGGACGGACGGGTGCTCGACGTCTCGCCGGACGAGAACCCCGACCTGCTCTGGGCGATCCGCGGGGGCGGCGGGAACTTCGGCGTGGTCACCGAGCTCCAGTTCGCCTTGCACCCGGTCGGCCCGATCGTGCATCTCGGGCTGTTCTTCTTCAGCCCCGACCAGGGCGGCGAGTTGTTCCGCTTCGCCCGCGAGTACGTGCGGACGGTGCCCGGTGAGTACGGGGTGTTCCTCGCCGGGCTGAGCGCGCCACCGGCGCCGTTCGTACCCGAACAACTGCACTTCACCCCGGCCTACGCGCTGGTGGTCGTCGGGCTCGGCGACCCGGAAGCGCACGCCGCGATGATCGCGCCGATCACCGACGCGCTCACCCCGACCGTGCAGCTGGTGACGCCGATGCCGTACGTCGCCCTTCAGCAGATGTTCGACGAGTCGGCGCCCTGGGGCCTGCACTCCTACGAGAAGGCCGTGTACGTCGAGGACCTCACCGACGGGGTCATCGACGTCATCCTCGAACACCAGCCGAAGAAGATCCACCCGCTGTCCTTCCTGCCGATCTTCGTCCTCGGTGGCGCATATGCGGCCGCGGACCCAGACGAGACGGCGTTCGGCGGTGCGGTCGACTACGGGTACGTCATCAACATCTCCGGCACCACCACCGAGCCCGACGGCCTGGCCGCCGAACGCGAGTGGGTGCGCGACTACTGGTCCGCGCTGGTCGACCACGCGCCGGGTACCGGCAGCTACGTCAACTTCATGACCGAGTACGACGAGAACCGGGTGCGCAACGCGTACGGCCCGAAGTACGAGCGGCTGCAGGCGATCAAGGCCGAGTACGACCCGGACAACGTGTTCCACCTCAACGCCAACATCAAACCGGCCTAGACGGGGCCGCTCCGGCCGACACAGCCGTCGACCTCGCCGGGGAACGCCGTTAGGGTCGGCCTCGGACACCCCGAGGAGGGAAGCGTGAAAGCGGACGAACTGAAGACGCGGCTGGCCGCGACGGATCTGTTCGAGAGCCTGTCGAAGCGGACGTTGTCGCATGTGGTCAAGGCCGGCCGAGAGATCTCGCACGCCGACGGGAAAGAGGTCATCGTCGAGGGCGCGGGTGCGGTCGGTTTCCACCTCATCACGAGCGGCACCGCCCGCGTGACGACCGCGGGCGCAGTGCGCCGCACACTCGGCGTCGGCGACTACTTCGGTGAGATCAGTGTGCTCGACGGTCGGCCGCGCTCGGCCAGTGTCGAGGCGACCGAGAATCTCAAGACGTTCGCCGTCGAGCCGGCGGTCTTCACCGGGCTGATCCAGGACAATCCGGCCTTCGCGCACAAGATCATCACGCTGCTGTGCTCTCGATTGCGAGAGGCTGAGCGGCGCCCCGAGTAGCCGCAGCGCTCCGATGCCCGACTTCAGTGAGGAGCTCGCCCGGATCTCGCTGTTCTCCGGTCTCGATCCGGCTGAACTGGCGTCGCTTGCCGAGCATGCTTTCGTCCGCCGGCTCGCCCGGGGGCAGCTGCTGTTCCACGAGGGCGAGCCGAGCGACTACCTGTTCCTCGTCCGGTCCGGTCGGTTGCGGGTGTTCGTCGCGTCGGCGCGCGGCGATGAACTCGTGCTCTCGGTGGTCGGGCCGGGGGAGACCCTCGGCGAGCTGTCCATCCTCGACCGGCACCCCCGCTCGGCCACCGTCGATGCGCTCGAGGACGTCGAGCTGATCGCGCTGCCGGGTACCGAGGCCCGCAAGCTGCTCGAGTCGAACCGCGAGGCGTTGCTGGCCGTCGCGCTGGCGCTGGCGGCCGGCATGCGCAGGCTGAGCGGCACGGCCGCCGACCTGGTCTTCCTCGATCTGCCCCGGCGATTGGCCAAGCTGCTGCTCGCCGAAGCGCACACCCGTGACGACGGAACGATCGAGAGCCGGCTGGCGATGAGCCAGACGGGCGTGGCGGCCCGGCTGGGTGCGACAAGGCAGACGTTGAACAAGGCCATGTCCACGCTCGCGCAGCGCGGCTGGATCACCGTCGAGGGCACCACCGTGCGCATCGACAACGTCGAGGCGCTGACGAGGTTCGCGGAGAGCTGAGTCTCAGCCGGCCGCCGGCACGCGCGCAGGACGGCTCGTGCGCGCCAGCCGCTCGCCGGCGAGCGACTGGAGCGACGCGGAAGCAGCAGTGGATTCGACGGACTCGCGGAAGTCATCCGCCGCGATCCGGATGAGCTCGGCCGGCTCTCGGACGGTGACCGTGGCCGACCGCGTCGCCTGGTGGATCAGGCCGAGTTCGCCGACGTAGCCCGGCGCGGTGACGTCGGGCAGGTGCTCGCCGTCGGCGGTCACACCGAGGACGCCGGACTCGAGCAGCCACAGTGCGTCCGCCTCGTCGCCCTGCGCGAGCAGCACCTCGCCGGGGGCGGCGGAGCGCCGTGCGGCGCCGGCAGCCAGCTGCTCGAGCACCCGGCGGCTGGCGCCCTCGAACAGGTCGAGCTGCTCGATCAGGGCGACGACCGGCTGTAGCTCACGGGTGCGCTCGGCGGTCGTCCGGTCGCTGCCGATCAGCGTCGGCAGGCAGGCCAGCGCGAGGGCCGGGAAGCCGATGCCGATGACGCCGAGAGTCCAGGACAGCCCTGCTCCGGAGATGAGCGCACTCGCGCCGAGGTTGCCGAGGACGGTCGCCGCGAGGGCGACCGCGCCGGCCGCGGCGAGGGCCCGGCCGAGCGAGCCGCGCGGCAGATCGCGCTGCAGGGAGGTGATGGCGAGTACGTCGACCAGCACGACGCCGGCCCCGGACAATGCCTGGAGCGCCGCGCCGGCGACCGCGTTGTGCACGAAGTCGCTGAGCCCGAACGGCGCCGCCTCGAGGATGATGCCGCCGACGAGCAGCGGCGCGAGCCGGGTGCGCGCGGACAGCCGCTCGGCCAGCACCGCCGCGAGCACGCTGCCGAGTGCCGACGCGGCGAGCAGGTAGGTGTATCCCTCCGGGCCGGTGCCGAACTGCCCGGACAGCGGCGCGTACACCACCACGGACGCGCCGTAGATCGCTGCGGCCAGACCGAGGAACAGCGACAGGAGCAGGGCCGCTCGAGTACGCCCGATCACCCGGAGGCCGGCGCTCCACTGCGCGAGCCGGCCGCCGTCGCCGTCGCCGGCACCGGCCGCCCCGCGCGAGCGGGTTCGCACCCGCAGGTACACGCCCGCCGCGATCAGGTAGCTGGCCGCGTTCAGGCCTATCGCGGTCGCCGGGGTGCCGGCGAGCAGAAGCAGGCCGCCGATCGCGGGGCCCACGACGATGACGACGTTCTCGAGGATCGCGAACAGGCTGTTCGCCGAGATCAGCTCGGCTTCCGGCACGACGTCCGGCAGCAAGGCGCCGGTGGCCGGACGGACCGGTGAGCTGAGGACCGTGTCGATGATCGACAGCACCGGCAGCAGCCACAGCGGGCCGTCCACGCCGATGACGACGGTCAGCATCGCCATCGAGACCGCACAGAGCACTCCGGTCGCGGCAATCAGCCTCGCCCGGTCGAAGCGGTCGGCAACGATGCCCGCGTACCCGCTGACGATCAGCCCGGCGATCCAGCGGCTACAGGCAACCAACGCGATCCACCCGGTGGACCCGGTGCGCTCGTAGACGTACGCGGCGAGCACGACGCTGTAACCCCAGGAGGCGGTGTCGTCGATGAGATAGGCGCCGAGGACGTAGCGCATGTCCCGCTGCCGCAGCACCGAGACGAACCGGGAGGCCACCCCGCTAGCTCCCGGCGTTGGCGGCGACCGCCCGGAGGACTGCCTTGACCTGGTACGGCGTCAGCTCGGGATGCTTGCTCAGCATGCGCGCCACCAGACCGGTGACCGCGGGTGCGGCGAAGGAGTTGCCGGTCGCCACGATCCGGCCACGGTCCATCCAGGCGACCTCGACATCGATGCCCGGCGCGCCGAAATCGGCCGGCGGCGACGGATTGGCGAGCAGCTTGAACGGATCGTCCCCTTCGCACGCGGCCACCGAGATGACGCTGCTGAACTGGGACGGGAAAGTAGGCGAGAAGACGTTGTTCATCGCGCACACCAACACGACGTTGGCGTGCGCCGCCTCATCGGCGACCTCGTGGAACATGCCGAACATCTCGTCCTTGCCGGTCGAGAGCGACAGGTTCACCACCCGCGCACCCTGGGTGATCGCCCATCGGAGGCCGGCGGCGAACGCCTCGCCCTTGCCCGACAAGCGTGATCCGAGCACTCGCACGCTCGCGATCGGACTCGCCGGCGCAGTTCGCCGGATGACCGCGGCGCACGCCGTGCCGTGTCCGAAGAGGTCCTCGTGCGCACCTTCCTCGACGGCGACCTGCTGGGCGTCGCGGTCCCAGCTCAGTGCGGCGCCCTGAAACGTCGGGCCGCCCACGTCGGGATGCTCGAAGTCGACACCGCTGTCCACGACGGCGACCTTGATGCCCGCGCCGTCCGCCCCGTCGAATGCCCACGCCGGATCCACCGGAATGCCGCTCGCCCGCACAATCGGTGGCGGATCGAACTGCTCCGACCACGCAGGTTTCAGCGACTCGGTGATGACCGACCTCCGCCCGGGCGATGGACGAAGGCGAGGACGTCCCGGAGCAGCCGCAGCGCGAAGGCGCGTTGTTCGGGGTTGCTCCTGCGGAACTCGGCGAGGACCGCCGCGAACTCGGCGAGTTCGGCATCGCTTTCCCCGGTCCGCGGCGCCGCGGCGAGCGCCTCGGCAAGGCCCGTGTTGTTGCCGGCCGCCGCGGCGAGCGCGGTCAGCAGCACCCGGCCGGCGTCGGTGAAGGCAGTCGACGCTTGCATCGCCGTCGCGGCCTGCGCGGCGAACATCGTGGCGACGTCGAGGTCGCGGGCAGCGCCGGGCCGGGCATCGTCCCGGTCGAGGACGCTCAGCACCCCGATGAGTTCGTCGTCGGTCTCGATGGGCACGGCGAGGATCGCGGTCGGCACGTAGGAGGTCGATTCGGCGACGTCGCGGGCGAACCGGACGTCGCGGGACAAGTCGGAGACGGCGATCGGCTGACCGCTTTGCGCGACCCAGCCTGCGATCCCGCGGCCGACGGGCAGCCGAATACCCACTACGGCGTCGGCGCCGGCGCCGGACGACGCAATGTAGACGAGCTCTTCGGCCTCGTCGTCAAGCGCCGCGATCGAGCACGCCGCGGCACCGAAGTACAGCTGGGCGACCGCGGTGATCGTTCGCGGGGCATCCTTGAGCGCCGGTGGCGCGACCGTCTCGGCGAGCTGGCCGGCTAGTGCTGCCAGCTCGCGAAGTGCGTCGGCCGCGCCCGGCTCAGTCATGCGGCGCTGCGTTCGTCTCCACTACTCGACTACTGCGGGCGGGTGATGCCGTGGCCCTCGACGTCATCGTCGTCGTCGGTCGCGCGGGGCCGCACGACGTGGCCTTCGACGTCGTCCTCGTCGCTGGCGCGGGGCCGCACGACGTGGCCTTCGACGTCGTCCTCGTCGCTGGCGCGCGGGCGGACTACGTGGCCTTCGACGTCGTCCTCGTCGCTGGCGCGCGGGCGGACTACGTGGCCTTCGACGTCGTCC
>JAVHVB010000024.1:0-2631 GCA_032160775.1 Pseudonocardiales bacterium
GAATGTGCATTGCGGGCAGACGTTGACGGCGAGTGTCACGCTCAACGGCGACCTGAACTGCTCCGGCGCCGGGCTGATCATTGCCAAGAACAGCGTCAACCTCAACCTCGGCGGGCATACGATCGCCGGCCCCGGTTACGCGACGGCCTACAACGGGGTCACGATCAGCGGAACGTCCGACACGGTCCAAAATGGCGTGATCACGAGCTTCCAATACGGCGTCTACCTGACGGGGACGACCGACACCGTCCTCAACGCGCGAGTTAACTACAACCAGTTCGGAGTCGTCGACCTCGGATCAGGCACCAAGGTCACCACCAGCACTGGGGCGTTCAACACGGCCTATGGGATGTACGCGTCGAGTGCCGGCGCCACCTACAGCGGCGACCACGAACTCAACAACGGGTATTACGGCCTCGGGGTCCAAGGTTCCAAGATCATCGTGACGGGCAACGTCGCGAACGGGAACACGTATGAAGGAATCCTCGACCAGGGTGTCGGCACGACGCTGACGAAGAACACCGCCAACTTCAACGGCTACGACGGAATCAACGTGCGGGACGCCACGGTGGTCGACGGTGCCGGCAACACCGCGAAGGGCAACGACTACATCTCCGGGCAACTACCGATTCAGTGCCAAGGCGTCGTGTGCGCCTGACCAGGTAGGTCACGCCGGTCGGACGGCGCACTCGCAGTGGCGAGCATTGCGCCGTCCCGATCCGGAGGGCCATGAAGGGCCTCACTCGCAGCCAGGCCCGCGCGCTCATCGGGGCATGATCGTGCCGAGGTTGTGCACCACACCACGCTCGGCGGCGTCAAAGATGGCGAGCACGGCGGCGACACTCTGCCACCGTTCGGCACGGGCCGCGAGCTGGTAATAGTGTTCGCGCCCACCATCTCGCTTGAGCCGCCGGGTGCTAATGCCCATTCGCGGGACGGGTCGCCGACGCCTCCGCCGCGGCTCTGACGAAGTCGCTCGCCGAGGTAGGGACGATGCCCCGCTCGCGCAATGGCGTGTCGTCCCACGAGGCTTCGACGAGGTCCTGGAGCAGTCCCGCCCCGAACGCGGAGGCGAGCGCGTCTTTGCGGCCGCGCAGCAGCCGGATTGCGAGTCGGGCGACCGGTCGGGGCATGTGCTGGCGCTTGAATCGCCGGCCGGTGGCGCTTTCGGCGAGCGTGATCAGGTCGTTCTTGCCAATCGCTTCAGGGCCACCCACCTCGAGCATGGCCGGGGGATCCGGCTCGACCGCTAGCGCCGCCACCAATGCCGCGACGTCTTCGGTCGCGATCCAGCGCCGCTTGGAATCACCCCGGCCGATCACCGATACCTTGCCGTTGGCGATGTCGAAGCGAGCGAGCGGACCGAGGTGGATCTCCTGGAATGCGTCGGCCCGCACGATCACGCTGCGCATCGACGTCGACTGCAGCCGATGTTCGACGGCCAGCTTCGCGCGCTCCAAAGGCGTCCCGATGGCAGCATCGACGCCAGGAAAGGACATGTGCACGAAACGTTGCACGCCGGCCGACTCGGCCGCAGCGACCAGCGCGATGCCGCCGACCTCGTCGACCTCGTGAATCGAGGGAGTCGGACCGGCGAAGCGTCGCGCGATGGCAGTCGCCGTCAGGATGACCGTGTCCACCTCGGCACAGGCGCGAGCCAGGCTCGGCGGGTCCGTCAGGTCGCCCTGGACCACTTCGGCGCCCATCTCGGGCAGCCGGCTGTCATCCGTGCCGGCGCGCACCAGACACCGCACCGACTCTCCATGATCTATCAGCCGCCGAACGACGCGCTCGCCCAAGTCACCGGTGCCGCCCACTACGAGAATCACGTCGTACCTCCTGCGCTGGACATTCGAGCGCTCTTCGGCAGCTTCCTAACCGCCCTTGCGTGCGCTGTCAACGAGACCGGAACCGTGCGCACACCTGCGCCGCTGTCCGCGGGCGGGAATAGCGTCCGTCTCTGCCGCGTGGAGCAAGCGGCATGGGGTTTCGTCCGGCCTAGCCGGGTTGCCGCGTGGCTCACACAGGCACGACGTAGTCGCCGATCGCCTGGACGGCGTTCGCCGTGAGCAGTCGGCCGACGGGATCGTCGAACCGGTGTCGTTGATCCGGCGGCGCCTACCGCGGTTGTGCAGCATGCCCCTGCAGCTCACACAACGCGCGCGATGCGCCCGCTGTACGCAAGCACGACAGAACACCTGTGCGGCCGCGGGCTGACGGACCCGCGCCACATCGGCATCGGCCACGACCGAGCCGGCACCCTCGTGCTCATGCTCATCCGAAGGGCGCTCGTTCAAGATCCGCCACACGCTGCTGACCGATTGAGCGCAACCGGCGACGGGCTCGGAGCTGACTCGCACTAGCGGCTCAGCCCGTCGTGACCGAAGCCAGCTGTGGTCGGCCGGAGCAAGTTGAATATTTCGCGGCGCACCGTGAGGCCGATGTCCTCCGGCTGCGTTCACCGCTGGCGCGACCGGTTCCGAATTTGGCCGGCCTCAGCGGCTCCGACGTCATGACCGCCGCGCACCTCGGCGGGTGGGAGGGCGCGAAACTGGATGTGCGGCTGAATGGCTCAGCGAAGTAGGCTGCGACGGTGGCGGCGCCGATGACACAGAGTTCCTCGGGTGGTAC
>JAVHVB010000025.1:0-2533 GCA_032160775.1 Pseudonocardiales bacterium
CGAGGATCTGCGCCTTCGACAGCACCACCCGCTCGTTACGCATCAGGTAGCGCAACAGCTCGAACTCGGTCGCCGTGAGGTGGACCTCCACGCCGGCGCGGGACACCTCGTGGCTGTTCTCGTCCAGTTCGAGATCGGCGACCGTCAGCAGCCCTTCCCGCGCCCCGTCGGGCGCCGCGCGCCGCAGCACCGCGTGCACCCGGGCGAGCAGCTCCTCGACGCTGAACGGCTTCACGACGTAGTCGTCCGCGCCCGCGCGCAGCCCGACGATGCGGTCGCTCGCGGCGTCACGCGCGGTCAGGAAGATCACCGGCACCTGCGACCCGGCCGCCCGCAGGTTCTGCAGGACGCCGAGTCCGTCCAGGCCGGGCATCATCACGTCGAGGACGATGAGATCAGGGTCGGTCTCGGCAACCCGGGCGAGCGCCGCCGTACCGCTGTCGGCGGTCACCGTTTCGAACCCGTCGAAGCGCAGCGCCGACGACACGAGGTGTGTGACGTTGTCCTCGTCGTCGACGACAAGGACCCGTCTCTTGGTGTTCGTGGAGGCCACAGTCGCCGCACTCATATTCGTATCTGCTCCAGCTCTGACACCCGGGTGTCCTCTTGGTCCGCGCTGTGTCCATCCTGAGCGCCGCGCCTAGGTGGACGTTGGGTGTCAGCTGTGAGCAGCGTAGGCGAGCCGACCGGGTCTTCGCTAGACGGACTCGGTGTCCTTGCGCCCGCCGCGGCGGCGTCCGATGAAGCGGACCGAGTGGGGCGTCGCGTCCGGGCCCGGTGTCGAGCCGGCCGGCAACAGACGCCGGCGCCGGGTCGGACGCGTCCGGCCGAGGTAGGACCAGGACTGCCCGGCGAAGGCGAGTACCAGTGCGATGACCGAGGTCACCACGAGAATGGTCGAGACGAACCGACCGCCCTTGGTCTCGTCGACGATGAAGTCGATCGCGGCGGCGAGCACGCCGACTTGGACGATGACGAACGGCCAGCGGCGTCGCCCGTTGAGCATCCACAGCAGGGCGACGACCGAGATGATGAACAGGGCCAGCGCGATGATGCCGGCGATCAGCTCGCCGCGGTTCGATCCGGTGATGTCGGGCGGCACGACCGGATGGAAGCCGCCGTGGACGATGAACATGACCGCGTAGACGGCGAGGAACGGCAACGGGGCGGTCCCGGCGGCCACCGCGCCCACGACCACCGGCGGCGCCTCGCGGACCTCGTCGTCGTCCAGCATGCGAAGACCTTACGCTTCAGCGGACCGGCAGCCCGCTGGCGCGAAGGCTCGACTTCACGTCCCCGACGGTGAAGTCGCCGAAGTGGAACACACTCGCAGCCAGGACCGCGTCCGCACCCGCGGCGATCGCCGGGGCGAAGTGCTCGACCGCACCCGCTCCCCCGCTGGCGATGACCGGTACGTCCACGGCGGCGCGGACGAGTCGGATCAGCTCCAGGTCGTAGCCGTCCTTGGTGCCGTCCGCGTCCATGGAGTTGAGCAGGATCTCGCCCGCACCCAGGTCGGCGGCCCGGCGCACCCAATCGACGGCGTCGATGCCGGTGCCCTGCCGCCCGCCGTGGGTCGTCACCTCGAAGCCGCTCGGGGTCGGCTCGTCACCGGGCCGTACCCGGCGGGCGTCGGCCGACAGCACCAGGACCTGATTGCCGAAGCGCTGCGCGATCTCGGCGATCAGCGCGGGACGGGCGATGGCGGCGGTGTTGACGCCGATCTTGTCCGCTCCCGCGCGCAGCAGCGCGTCGACGTCGGCGACGGTGCGGATGCCGCCGCCGACCGTGAGCGGGATGAACACCTGCTCGGCGGTGCGCCGCACGACCTCGTAGGTGGTCTCCCGGCCGCCCGACGAGGCGGTGATGTCGAGGAAGGTCAGCTCGTCGGCCCCCTGCGCGTCATAGCGGCGGGCGAGCTCGACCGGATCGCCGGCGTCGCGCAGCCCGGCGAAGTTGACGCCCTTGACGACCCGCCCGGCGTCGACATCGAGGCACGGTATGACGCGGACGGCGAGGGACACCCCGACAGTCTGCCAAGTGCCGCCCGCGTTACCGGCAGTGATACCTATATGCCGGATATGGGCACAGTGCGGGGCGGGAAACCACATCGACGTCGGGAGGGTCCATGTCCACCGCCGAGAACGCCGAACGAATGACGGCCGCGGATCGCCGCGCCGTGTTCGCCGCCCTGCTGGGTTGGACGATGGACGCCTTCGACTACTTCATCGTGGTGCTCGTCTACGCCGACGTGGCCAAGGACTTCGACGTCTCACTCACCCGGATGGCGTTCCTGACGACGGTCACCCTGTTGATGCGCCCGGTCGGAGCGGCGATCTTCGGGCTTTGGGCCGACAAGGTCGGCCGCAAGAAGGTGCTGATGATCGACGTCGGCTTCTACTCGGTCGTCGGCTTCCTCTGCGCCTTCGCCCCTAACTACTCGACCCTGCTGCTGCTCCGGCTGCTCTACGGCGTCGGAATGGGCGGCGAATGGGGGCTCGGCGCCTCGCTCGCCATGGAGAAGGTGCCGCCG
>JAVHVB010000026.1:0-5871 GCA_032160775.1 Pseudonocardiales bacterium
TCACCACCCTGCCGGCCGCACTCACTAGAACCTTGACCTGGGATTAGGGCCACGAGATGGCCGAGCACGCACGCTTCACCGTCGACACCGGCATCCAGGTCTACTTCTGCGATCCGAAATCACCCTGGCAGCGCGGCAGCAACGAGAACACCAACGGGCTGCTTGCGCCAATATTTGCCGCGCCGCGTCAACCTCCATGACTACAGCCAGGCCGACCTCGACGCCATCGCCGACAAGCTCAACGGCCGACCTCGACAAACACTCGGCTACCGAACACCATCACAAGCATTAGACGAAGCGTTGCGCTGATCGCCTGAACCCGCAAAATCTGATGGGTGCGGTCTTGCCGATGTGCGGACGGCCGTTCGCTAGCCACCACGCGGGGGCATTTCCACTGAGCGTTACGAAGCGGGAACCCCGTCGACTGATAAGTGGATCGGCCCGACCTCGACTGCGATAAGGGACGACTGCCTGGCCTCTCCCAAATCTCCCTGGCATGTCATCGTGACAGTGCCTGGCGAGCTGAGAATCACGATGCGCTGGACCGAAATCTCCACGTCGACGCCGGGGTCCACCAATAACTGGACAGCGCTGTTCTCGATCTTGACATCGTCAATCCATAGTGCGCAGTCGAAGTATTGGTCGTATGACCGGTCGTTAGTAACGTTCGCCTGCCCGGACACGGCGTAGGAGCCAGCCGGCAGCGTCACCACCGCGATGGTCATAGGGTCGCCGCTTATCGGGAGGACGATCAAGCTTGCGTCGCGTTGACGATCCATGTAGGCCGGTGCCGCCCCGTCAGCCCCAGGAGCGCCGGACGGCCCTGGTGAACCGGTTGGGCCCGCTGAACCCGCAGGTCCCGTAGGTCCGACTGATCCTTGAGGTCCCGGTGATCCTTGAGGTCCCGCTGATCCTTGTCGTCCCGGTGAGCCTTGTGGTCCCGCTGATCCTTGTGGTCCCGGTGATCCTTGCGCTCCGGACTGGTTCCACTGGATAGCTTTCTCGCCCTTGCCGCAGGCGGGTTGGGTCGAGTCCACGACGCGCAGCGCGCCGCCTTTGGAGCTGTAACAGCCGTGGACGGCGCCGTCGGAACCCGGGATGCTCGCGTAGGCGATCCCGGCTGACGCGGCCAGCCCGACCACAGCGATGGCGGCGAACCAGCCGAAACGACGAGGCTGTATCGTGTGGGTATGGCGCTCACTGGATTCCATGATGGCGATCATTCTAGGATCGCCGATACCGGTAGGTCCGACTGGCGACTATCCCGTTCACTGCAGCGTGGTCGCGTGCGGCCCGAGGGGGAAGGGTGCTAGCAGGGGCGTTTCCAGCGCTCCAGCACCCGCTGACATCGGCCGCTATCGCGCCCTAGCTAGCGGCCCGATGCGAGGTCGATGCGAGGTCGATGCGAAGCGTGCCGTTCGTGGAGCTGACCGGAGACCTTGTCGCCACCGCAACTTCGACAGGGCGAATCCAAACCCGTGCGTGACGTCCTCAACCTCGCAGGTCACCGACACTCGGCGGCGGACTAGCCAAGGTCCGACACCGGGCACCTGGTTCCGGATCAACTCGACGACATCGCGGATCGCCTGGACGCCGCAGCGCGGGATGCGCGTGTGTACCCGTTGTGTACCGACGCCGATGTCGTCTCGCTTGTAGCCGGGCAGAAATGACTCGACTCCCCAAGGTTCAGGGGGTCTGAATAAGTAGCCCCGACCGGATTCGAACCGGCGCTACCGCCTTGAGAGGGCGGCGTCCTGGGCCACTAGACGACGGGGCCCCAGAAACTTCCGAGTGAAACAGGCGTGCGCTGGGGTACCAGGACTCGAACCTAGACTAACTGAACCAGAATCAGTTGGGCTGCCAATTACCCCATACCCCAAGGGTTGCGACCCGTCCGGCAACACCTTCCGGGCCGACGTCAAACTCTACCGGACGCCCGCGAGCCCGACCAAAACCACTACTTCCGTGCGCGGCGGGCCGCATCGCCGGCCGGCGCCGAGGCGTCCACCCGTTGCTGGTACGCCGTCCGACCGGCCGAGCCCAGCGAGTCGAGGATCAGCCGGTCCGAGCCGGACGCCGTCATGATCCGGTTGCCGACCGCACGCGGCAGCATCGCGCTGACCTTCGTGATGGGGCCCATCGAATGCGGCGCGAACACGGCGAGCCGAGGCGACTTCAGCGCGCCGATGATCTCGGCAGCGACCGCCTCGGGCTCAATGACATTCGAGGCGCGGGTGCGCTTCATACCGGCCGCGAGTTCGGTGTTCACCAGCGCCGGGAGCACGTAGGACAGGTCGACGCCGCTCCCCCGCAACTCCCACCACAGCGACTCGCAGAACCCGACCACCGCGTGCTTTGACGCCGCGTAGATCGCCGCGCCAGGGGTCGGCACGACGCCGGCCATCGAGGCGACGTTGACGACGTGCCCGTGCCCGCGCGGCTGCATCCGGCGCAGCGCCTCGCGAGTGCCGTGCATGACCGCGAACACGTTGATCTCGAACGCCCGGTACGCCGACTCGTCGGTCTCGTCCGGGAACGCGCCGATCGGCATCACGCCGGCGTTGTTGATCAGCACGTCGAGCAGCCCGACGTTCCGCTCGGCCTCGTCCAGTGCGGCCGTGAACGCCGCATGGTCGGTGACGTCCACGCCCTGCGCCAGTTCGGCCCCGACCTCGACCGCGGTGTCGGCCGCCAGCTCTGCGTCGAGATCGGCGATGACGACCCGCGCACCCTCGCCGACCAGCGCCGCTGCCGTTGCACGGCCGATCCCGCGCGCCGCGCCGGTGATGAACACGACCTTGCGATTGAGCGAGCGCGACGGACGAGCCATGGCTGGGAGGTCAGCCGTTCAGGATCAAATCGGCCGCGTGTTCGCCGATCATCATCGACGACGCGTTGGTGTTGCCGCCCACGATGCTCGGCATGATCGACGCATCCGCGACGCGCAGCCCCTCGACCCCGCGCACGCGCAGCTGCGGGTCGACGACTGCGCGCTCGTCGACGCCCATCCGGCAGGTGCCGACCGGGTGGTACACCGTCGTGGCGCGGTTGAGCACTTCCTTGGCGAGTTCGGCGCGGGTCTTGTACGCCGGGCCCGGCTCGACCTCGATCTCGACGCCACCGAAGATTCCCGGTGAGTTCATCGTCTCGCGGATCAGCTCCATGCCGCCGGCGAGCACGTCGACGTCGGCGTCCTCGTCCAGGTAGTTCGGATCGATCAGCGGCGCCGCGCTCGGATCGGACGAGGTCAGCCGCACCGTGCCGCGGCTCCTCGGGTAGATGAGCGTCGACATGATCGTGAGCGCCCGTCGCTTGTCCGGCCGGTGCATGATCGGCTCGTCCTGGTTCGGCCCCGGGTAGCTCCACGGCAGCACGTGCAGCTGCAGGTTCGGGATGTCGGCCGCGTGCTCGCCGCGAACGAACGACACCACCTCGAAGACACTGCGCGCCAGCCACGTCGAGTCGTTCCGGAACCGCTCCTTGACGAACGCCCGGCCGAAGTACGCCGGCGACGACCTGCGGACCGCGGTCGGCATCGCGAACGACATCGGAACGAACAGGTGATCGTGCAGGTTGTCCCCGACCGGCAGGTCCGCGGCGACGTCGATGTCGAACGCACGCAGATGCTCGGCCGGACCCACGCCGGACAGCATCAGCAGGTGCGGCGAGCCGAACGTGCCTCCGCTGACGATGACCTCACGCTCGGCGCGGACCGTCTCGCGGCCGTGCCTGCCGAGAATCTCGACCCCGGTCGCCCGGCCGTTCTCGATGACGACGCGGCTCACCTGCGTCTTGGGCATGACGACGAGATTCGACGGACGGTCGTCCAGGTAGCCCACCGACGTACTCGAGCGCAGCCCGGCCGAGTTGCTCTGCTGGAAGATCGAGACGCCTTCTTGCTCGGCGGCGTTGTAGTCCTCGTTGCGCTTCACGCCCGCGGTCGCGGTCAGCGCCTCGATGAAGGCTTCCGACGCCGGGGTGAGCTGGCGCGCGCGGATCACCTTGATCGGGCCGTCGCCGCCGCGATAGTCGCTGGCGCCGTCCTCGAAGCTCTCGAACTTCTTGAAGTACGGCAGCACGTCGTCGAACGACCAGCCAGTGTTGCCCTCGGCGGCCCAGTCGTCGAAGTTCTTCCGGTTGCCGCGGACGAAGACCATGCCGTTGATCGAGCTCGATCCGCCGAGCACCTTGCCGTGCGTCTGCGGGATCTTGCGGCCCAGGGCGTGCTTCTGCTCGACCGTGTAGTGACCCCAGTCGACCGTCTTCTTCAGCTGGGGCACGGCGTGCATCGGGCCGATCATCCCGGGCTTGCGCACCAGCGTCCGCCGGTCGGAGCCACCGGCCTCGATCAGGATCACTCCGGCACCGGTGTCGGCCAACCGCCGGGCAACGATCGCGCCGGAGCTCCCAGATCCGACGACGACGTAGTCAGCAGCGCGCATCAGCGGAACTTCCGGCCGTAGCGGAACTTCAGGAACTTGTAGACCTGGTCGAAGTCGGCCTGCTTGCGCGGGAACCGCTGCATGTCCTCGCCCATGTTGAACCGCTTGCGGGTGGTGGCCTTCGCCCTGGTGAACTCGCGCAGCCCGTCGTCGCCGTGGAAGCGGCCGAAGCCGCTGTCGCCGACCCCGCCGAAGGGCACGGACGGCATTCCGACGAAGGTGAGTACGGAGTTGATCGTGGTGCCGCCGGCGCGCAGCCGGCCGGCGATCTTCGGCCCGCGCGACTTGGAGAACACCGACGAGCCGAGGCCGAACTGCGTCGCGTTGGCCCGCTCGATCGCCTCGTCCTCGTCCTTCACGGTGTTGATGACGACGACCGGCCCGAAGGTCTCCTCCTGCACCGCCGAGGACTCCTCGGGGACGTCGACCAGCACGATCGGGTGGACGTAGGGCGGCTGGATCGAGTCGAGCCCGCCGACGAGGGCAGTCGCGCCCTTCTCCAGCGCGTCGGTGACGTGCCGGCGGATGATCTCGATCTGGCTCGGCACCGTCATCGGGCCAATGTCGCTGAGGTCGTCGAGGCCCACCGTCACCAGCTCGGCCTTGTCCTTCACCTTGGCGAGAAACTCGTCGCGCACCTTCTGCGGCACGTAGACCCGCTCGACGCCCACGCAGGCCTGGCCGGAGTTCCACATCGAGCCCCACACGACCGACTGCGCCGCAGCGTCCAGGTCGGCGTCCTCGGCGATGACGGTGGCGTCCTTGCCGCCCAGTTCCAGCAGCACCGGGGTCAGGTTCTCCGCGCAGGCCTGCATGACCCGGCGACCGGTCGGGACGGAGCCGGTGAAGCCCAGCTTGTCGATGCCGGAGCGGCACAGCGCCGCGCCGGTCTCGCCGAAGCCGGTGATCCAGCTGACCAGGCCCTCCGGCGCGTCCGGGTTGGCGCGGTAGAACGACTCGGCCGCGTACACGCCGGTCGCCGCGCTGATCTCGCTCGGCTTGAGGATGACCGCGTTGCCGGCCGCGAGCGAATAGGCCATCCCGCAGAAGGCGGTGTACACCGGCGCGTTCCACGGCGTGATGATGCCGATGACGCCGAGCGGCTCGTAGCCCACCCGCGCGTCGAAATTCACCATCGCCATGCCCGGGGCGACCCGGCGCTCGCCGAGCACCCGCTTGGCGTGAGTGGCCGCCCAGCGCAGGTCTTCCAGACCGGCCAGCAACTCGAACTGGACGTCCGGCTTCGGCTTGCCGGTCTCCCGGAAGCCGATGTCGTACAGCGCGTCGCAGTCGCGGGCCAGCCAGCGCACCCACGCGTGCATGCGCTTCCTACGGCCCGCGAAGCCCTGCGCGGCCCACCAGATCTGGGCCGCGCGGCCCTTCTCGACCAGGGCGGCGATGTCCTCGGCGGTATGCACCGGATAGGTCC
>JAVHVB010000027.1:0-2907 GCA_032160775.1 Pseudonocardiales bacterium
AGCCCAAGACCGCCAGGAGCGTCGCGACCGGACCCGTGACAAGGCGGTAGGCGACATCGGTCCCGGCAACTGGGGTCAGCCGTCCGAGACCGGCCCGGTGCGACTAGGTGACGTGGCAGACTCTCGCGGCATGAGCTATCCGCCACCGCCGGCCACGTACCCGCCCGCCCCTGGTCCGGGCGGCGCACCCGGCGCGGTGCGGCTGCGCGGCCGCACGCCACGCATGCTCGGCTGGATCTTCCTCGGCCTGGCGATCGTCCTCGTCGTGGTCGGCGCTGTCGTCGCCGGGACAAAGGGGCTGTCCAAGGTCAACGACTTCGAGCGCGTCTCGGTCGCCCAGGGCAGTGGCACGATCACCCTGGACTCCGGCAAGTACCTCGCCTACTACGAGGCCTCGGACGTGAACAGTGGCATCAAGTCCGTGCCGCTGCCGACGGTGACGCTCACCAGCCCGTCGGGCAAGACGATCAACCTGAACACGCTCTACGGTGGCAAGCCGCGCTCCGAGGGGACCATCACCTCGAAGCTCACCTATGAGTACAACGGCCACAACGGCGTCGCGATCTACCAGTTCAACCTGTCCGAGAGCGGCCAGTACCAGGTTCGGATCGGGCAGAGCCTCGGCACCGCGCCGGACTCGAAGATGGCCTTCGGCAGCTCCATCGCCAAGGGCCTCGTCGTCGGTGGCGTGCTGATCGTCGTGGGCATCCTGCTCGGCGTCGCCGCCGTCATCCTGCTCATCATCGGCTACGTCAAGCGCTCGAACCACAAGGGCGAGCTGCGGGCGGCGTCCGGCTGGGGCGGACCGGCACCGGCCTACGGCGCGCCGGCGCCTGGTTACGGCCCGCCGCAGGGCTACCCGCCGCCGCCCGGTTACGGCGGGCAGCAGGGTTACCCGCAGGCACCGGGCTATCCCCAGGCACCGGGCTATTCGCCGCCCGGTTACGCGCCGCCGGACCAGCCGAACTTCGGGTCGCCGACGCCGCCGGACGGATCGGGTTAGCGTCGCTGGGTGACGCGCTTTTCCAAAACGCTCCTGCTCGGCACGGTCCTGCTGGTCACGGCCGCCGTCTCGCTGATCGTCGGGCTCGTCGACAGCGACGA
This sequence comes from Pseudonocardiales bacterium, assembly GCA_032160775.1. Lineage (GTDB taxonomy): Bacteria > Actinomycetota > Actinomycetes > Mycobacteriales > Jatrophihabitantaceae > Jatrophihabitans. The sequence continues at coordinate 1,105 of JAVHVB010000027.1, forward strand.
CGATCCGGCGAGCGCGGTCCCCGGCTTCTCCCGCCTGGCGTTCGACGCGGGCGGCGGAACGGTGAACCTCGGTACCGGCGGCTGGGTCGGCTACTACGAAGCGCCGGCGCGGACCGGGTCGGCCGTGCCCATCCCCAACTTCCGGGCCTTCATCCGCGATCCGCGCGGTGCGCAGGTCAACGTCGGCAACTACGGCGACGGCTCGGCCAGCGCGCGACCGCTCACCTATGACTACCGCGGCAGGCGCGGCGTCGCAGTCCTCCGCTTCGACACCACGCAGGCCGGCCGCTACCGCGTGCAGTTGCAGACCGCGGGCGGCTCGACGACCGGTGCCGACCTCGCTATCGGGCGCGACCTGGCGGCACCGGCAGCCGCGAGCCATGCGCCGTACGTCGTCGGCGGGATCGCCGCGATCGCCGGAATCGCGGTGCTCGCCTTGGGATTCGTGCAGCGCTCGCGGCGCCCGCACGTTGTCAGTGGCGCCACCTAGATTCACGGCATGGCGTATCACTTGGTGCGGTTGACCCGCGGGCCCGCATGGGATCCGGATTGCGCGCGGCGCGAGCAGACCGGCTGGGCCGCGCACGCGGCGTACATGGACCGCCTGGCCGACCACGGGGTGGTCGTGCTCGGCGGTCCGGTCGGTGACTGCGACACCGGCGATGCCGTGCTCGTCGTCCATGCCTTCGATCAGGCGGCCGCGCTCGCGATGCTCGCCGGTGATCCGTGGCTGGGCTCGGTGCTCACGGTCGAGACCATCGAACCGTGGACGATCTGGTTGCGGGCGCCCGCCGCGGCAGACGCCGTCCTAGCCGGCTAGGTGCGCGGCCGAGGTGCGGCCGAGCAGCGGCGGGATCGTCGCGACGGCCCGGGCGAGCTCGTCCAGAGCCTCGCCGAACAGCGCCTGCGCGCCGTCACAGAGCGCCGTCTCCGGACGCGGGTGCACGTCCACCATCACCCCGTCGGCGCCGGCCGCGATGCCGGCCCTGGCCAGCGGCACGACGAGGTCGCGCCGGCCCGCGGCGTGCGACGGGTCCACGATGACAGGCAGATGCGAGAGGCGCTGCACCATGGCCACCGCTGAGACGTCCAGCATGTTGCGGATCGACGGCTCGAAGGAGCGCACGCCGCGCTCGCACAGCACGATGTCGAGGTTGCCGCGCTGCGCGACGTACTCGGCGGCCATCAGCCACTCCTCGTAGGTCGCGGTCAGCCCGCGCTTGAGCATCACCGGCTTGCCGACGCTGCCGACCGCCTGGAGCAGCCCGAAGTTCTGCATGTTGCGGGTGCCGATCTGCAGCATGTCGGCGTGCTCGGCGACCACGTCGACGTCACTCGCGTCCGTCACCTCGGTGACGACCGGCAGACCGACCTCGTCCCGCACCTCGGCGAGTATGCGCAGCCCGGCGACGCCGAGGCCCTGGAACGCGTACGGCGAGGTGCGCGGCTTGAACGCGCCGCCGCGCAGCAGTGTCGCCCCCGCGCGCTTGGCGAGCAGCGCCGATTCCAGGGTCTGCTCCGCCGTTTCGACGGCGCACGGGCCGGCGATCAGGGTGAAGGTGTCCGGGCCGATCGGCACGCCACCGACCCGGATCGTCGTGCGCTTCGTGTGGTTCTGTGCGGACACCAGCTTGTACGGCGCGGTGATTCGCATCGTCTCCGAGACGCCGGGCAGCCCGCCGACGTCCAATGTCTCGAGGACGTCCTCGCTGCCGACCACGCCGATGATCGTGCGCATGACACCGCGACTGACGAACGCCTGGCCGTTGTGCGCCTCGATGTGCGTGACGATGTTCGCCACAT
>JAVHVB010000028.1:0-3028 GCA_032160775.1 Pseudonocardiales bacterium
GGACGTCGAGGTCACGTTGCAGCAGTACCGGACGCTGGTCGTGCTGGCGTCCCGGGGAGCGCAGCGCACCGTCGACCTGGCCGAGGAACTGGGCGTCCAGCCGTCCACTGTCACCCGCATGTGCGACCGGCTGATCCGCAAGAAGCTGGTCAGGCGGCAGCAGCGCGAGAACGACCGCCGGGTCGCCTGGCTGTGCCTGACCGAGGGCGGCAAGGAGCTTGTCGGGGACACGATGCGCCGCCGCCGGGCCGAGATCGCGGCCTACGTCGAACAGATCGACGTGCCGGACCCCGGCGCCATGGCGGCGGCGCTGACAGCGCTGGTCGTCGCGGCGGGCGAGACGCCCGATCCGCAGTGGTGGCAGAACTGGGCCGCGTCTACTTCTTGAGAGTCGAGGCGACGTCGGCGAACGTCTCCGGGTCGACCAGCCCCGTTTCCTCGAGGACCTTCATGTGGTCCGAGACCGCGTTGTTCGCCTCGATCGCCAGCTCCCGGATCCTGGTGTTCTGTGTCGTCGCCCGCACCTGGCCGACCACGATGAAAACCTTGCCGTGGGAATTGCGCAGCTGGTTGGCGAAGAACCGGTCGAACTCCTCGCCCTTGGTGTTCTCCAGCTTCTTCAGCCATCCCTGCTGGTCGGGGTTCGGCTGGTCCGGGATGGCGATCTGCAGCTCCTGCGACATCTCGCGGACGAGCTGGTCGAGGCGCGAATGTCCCTCGATCAGATGGAGCCCGGCCCGGCGGACCGCCTCGCTCTTCGCGTGGGTCTGGGCGAGCCGGCCGGCCGGCAGCTCCCACAGGTCGGCCTGGCGCACCTTGATCAGCAGCTGCTTGTCCAGCTCGCTGATCGGCCCGCCGGCGGGCGCCCCCGTGCTGGCCGGCGGCGGTGCGGCGGTGCCAGATCCCGCGTTCGGCGCCTGCGCGTGGTGGCCGGAGTGAGCGGGTCCGGTCTGAGCGCGTTCCGAGACCGCCACGCCCTGCGTGCGGTACCCGAGGTTCTTCTGGACGACCCACGCGACGAGCAGCGCCAGGATCAGCGCGGTGGCGGCGCTGACGATCAGCATCGTGCGCTTGTCCGGGGTCGCTGCTGCGGTGTGTGCTCTGCGGCCCATGGGTGCCTCCCAGAAGTGTCGCCAGTCCGGCGGGTTACTCCTGGGGATACGGCGCAATTCCTAGAAGCGTTCAACCTGACAAACAATTCGGGCAAATGCGTTACCCCTGGTCAGGGCGCTTCCACGATCGGAAATGCCTGGGTGAATCCGCTGACCTCGAGGGCGCGCAGCGCGGCCCGGCGTGCGCCGGCCAGCGTGACCTCGAAGCCGCCCGTCGCCGCGTGCTGCCGGACCCTCGCGAGGAAGTTCAGCGCGTCCGAGCTGAGGAAGGTGACGGCGGTGAGATCCACGACGATGGCGACCGGGGGCGCAGCCGTGATCTTGCCCAGAATGTCTTCCAGCAGCGGGCGGACGGCGAGGTCGAGGTCACCGACAAGGTCGACGCGGAGGCGGTCGCCGTCCGCGACGACGACAGCCTGGGGGAGCGCGGGATCGATGGGGGGCATGTGGTTTTCCAGCCTTCCGGCTTCTGGCGAACGGAACAGCGACCGATTCCGGGGCGCATTCCGGACCCTGCGACGACCCTACCGGCGAGGTGTGGCTCGCGCGCCACACCGACGCCATGCTGAGACCTTTTCCGGACCTTTCGGTCACCATCCGTCTGGCGGGCCTGGTAGCGCGGCCGCGGCACCAGCGCGGCCCGCCAGACGTTGGGCTACTAGCGTCAATCGCGACCGTGGTGGATCGCGCCGGGTGACAGGCCCGGGTCACAAACGGATCCTTGGACAGTGGAGGCTCGATGGAGTGGGTGGCCGGTCTCATCGGCGCGATCGTGATCTTCGGAATCGTCGCCGGTGCCGCGACCTACCGGGCACAGAAGGCGAACGCCCGCGAGAAGCTCGCTGACGCGGTCGCCGACGCCCGCCGCTGGTACGAGCGGCTCGGCGGGCAGGTCCTGAACCTGACCGGCGGTGGCGATCCGGCCGCGAGCCAGGCCCTCGCCGACGCCGCAGAGCGGTACAACGCGGCCGGCGGCCAGCTCGAGCAGGCCAAGACGGTCGCACAGGCGGGCCTGGCCAAGCAGACGGCCCTCGAGGGCCTGCACTACGTCGGCGCCGCCCGCAGCGCGCTCGGCCTCGATCCGGGACCGGCGCTGCCGGCGTCCCAGGAGCAGGCGCGCGCGGGCGCCGTGACCGAGGACCGCGAGGTCACCGTCGAGGGGCACCGGTACGCGACCGCTCCGCAGCCCGGCCCGCAGACCACGCACTACTACCCCGGCGGGATGGTCTCCGGCCGTCCGGTGCCGCGCGGCTGGTACAGCGAACCGTTCTGGAAGACCGCCCTGGTCGGCGGCGCGTGGGGCCTCGGAACCGGCCTGCTCTTCGGATCGCTGTTCGGCGGCATGGCCGGGCTCGGCTGGGCGTCCGCCGCGGACGGCTGGGACAACGACGGCAACGACTACGGCAACGACTACGGCGATAGCGGTAACGACTACGGCGACAGCGGGGACTCCGGCGACGGCGGGGACACCTTCGCCAGCGGCGACTACAGCGGCGGCAGCGACTTCGGCGACTTCGGCGGCGGCGACTTCGGCGGCGGGGACTTCGGCGGCGGGGACTTCGGCGGCGGGGACTTCGGCGGCGGCGACTTCTGAGCGCCCGGCCCTCGCGAAGTGTGGAACCTCAGCGGGCCTATAGCACCGCACAACCTCCACACTTCCGAGGGGGGCGCGCCGAGGGGGGCGCGCCGACGGGGGCGCGCCCGACGGGGGCCGCGAGGCTCTTAGCGAACTATTACGGCGCCCTGGGGTGGCCCCGGTTACCGTGGACAGTGATGGACGAGAACAGGGCAAGAAACGTGGTTGACGTACTGCGCGACCGGGGGGTGGACGCGCACATCGCGAAGGCGGGCGTCTACCAGTTCGGCGTGCGCGTCGCGCTTCCGGACGGCCGCGAGGCGATGTGGGACACCGACGG
>JAVHVB010000029.1:0-19950 GCA_032160775.1 Pseudonocardiales bacterium
GCGGCACACCGCCCGCATTCATCGCTTCGGCGAGCCGCAGCGTCTCCCGGACGTGGTTGTCCAGCACCTCTTGCGCGCGGGTCTCGAAGTCCAGCCCGACATCGGGAACGCTGCCCTGGATGACGGCGACAGTGATGGTGCGGTCACCGGCGTCGGGACCCGGGTCGAGCGGCCAGCCGAGCAGCAGGCCGAGCAGCGGCACCAGTGCGAGCGTCCCGGCTGCGGTCAGCGCCGGTCGCAGCTGCCAGGGCCGTGCCGCGGTGACGAAACTCGCCAGCGCTCCCCCGCCGAACGCGATGACGAAGCTGACCAGGGGCGCACCGCCCAGTGCGGCGAACCAGCGCACCGGCGATTCGGCCTGGCTGAATGCCAGCCGGCCCCACGGGAAGCCGCCGAACGGCAGCCGGTCGCGCAGCAACTCCTGCAGCACCCACGCGGCGCCCACCCACAGCGGCCCGCCGGGAATGCGCTCGAGGATCGGCAGCATCGCGCCGAGCACTGCGAAGAACCCGGCGAACGCCAGGCACAGGATGAGCCAGGGCACGGGCCCGACGTAGATGCCGGTCCAGTGCAGCAGCGGCAGCAGGAACGCCGCGCCGTACAGGTAGCCCAGCCAGGCGCCCGTGCGCGCCCGACGGCCACGCACCGCCAGTGACAGCAGCGCGACGCTGACGAACGTCAATGGCCAGATCCCGAATCGCGGGAAGGCGAGCACGCCGAGCAGCCCGCCGAGCACAGCCGCGAGCGCGGCCCACCTGGTGGTGAGCGCGGACGGAGGCAGCGGGCGCATCGGTCAAGTATCCGGGATCAGCCGAGCACACCGGCGTCGAAGATCGGCCGGCCCCTCAGCACGGTCGCGCGGCAGGCCGGCAGCGGCCCGTCCCTGCCGAGATCCAACAGGCTGGTCCGGTCCGTCGTCCAGATCGCGAAGGTCGCCTGCGCGCCGGGCACGAGCCGGGCCGGGTCGTTGCGGCCGGCCGCGCGCCAACCACCCGCAGTGTGCGCGGCGAAGGCGGCCTCGGCGGGCAGCCCGGCCGCCGGATCGCTCGGGTGCACGGCCGCGCGTACCGCCGCCCACGGCCCCAGCTCGGTGACCGGGGCGTCCGAGCCGAACGCCAGCGCGACCCCCGCGGCGACAAGCTCGGCGAACCGGTTCAACCGGGCGGCGCGGTCGGGACCGAGCCGGCGCGCGTACATGCCGTCCCGGCCACCCCACGCGGCATCGAAACACGGCTGGAGCGACGCGAGCAGGCCGGATCTCGCCAGCCGCTCCGGCTCCCGGACGAACTCGGCGTGCTCGATGCGATGACCCGCGCCGACCGGCCGGCCCAGCTTCTCGCTCGCCGCGTCGACGGCGTCGAGCACCTGATCCACCGCGGCGTCGCCGATCGCGTGGAAGCCGGCCTGCAGGCCCGCCTCGGTGCAACGCACGATGTGCTCGGCCACGTCGGCCGTGGTGAAGCGGAGCGAGCCGGTGGTCTCCGGCCGGTCGGTGTACGGCGCACCGAGCGCGGCGGTGTGCGACCCCAACGACCCGTCACAGAACAGGTCGCCGGCCGCGCCCACGGCGCCGAGATCGCGCGCCGCCTCGATGCCGAACAGCTCCGCCCAGTACCCGACGACCTCGGGCAGGGGCTCGGCGTGCGACAGCTCGATCAGCGCACGCAGGTCCTCGGAGCTCGAGATGACCGGCCCGGCCATCTCATGCACGCACGCGATGCCGAGTTCGGCCGCGCGGTGCAGGGCGGCGCGCTGGGCGGCCTGCCGCTGCCCGCTCGAGATCGCCGACTGCGCCGCACCGCGCACCCCGTCGTGGGCCGGGCCACGCACCCACCCCGACGGGTCGAACCCGGGAAGCTCGCGAACCCCGGGCACGGCCGCGAGCAGCGCCGAGGAGACGAGCGCCGAGTGCACGTCGATCCGCGCGAGATACACGACGCCCCCGTAGGACGCGCGGTCCAGCTCTGCCGCCGTCGGCGGGCGGCGTTCGGGCCAGTCCGTCTCGTCCCAGCCCCCACCGAGCAGCGGCCGCCCCCGGCCGGCGCGGGCGGCGGTCTCGATCGCGGTCAGCGCCTCAGCGAGCGAACCCGCCGCGCGCAGGTCCAGGCCGGTGAGGGCGAGCCCCGCGGAAGTCGCGTGCACGTGCGCGTCCACGAATGCCGGTGCGACAAACGCACCGGCGAGATCGACCTCCGCGACGCCGGGCCGGCGGACCTCCCCCGGATCCGCGCCGACCCACGCGACCCGGCCATCGGCGTCGACCAGCAGGGCGCTCGCCCCGGGCGCCGCCGGGGTCATCACCCGGCCGTTGCAGTACAGCGTCAGCACTCCCGCAGTGTGCCAGTACCCCCCGGCATGCGGGGGCGGTAGCGTTTACGGAACACCTCTGCCAGGAGCCGGACTTGGTCGCCAGCATCGAAGACGTCGCCCGCCACGCGGGCGTCTCGATCGCGACCGTCTCCCGTGCGCTGCGCGGCCTGCCCGACGTGGCGGCGACGACCCGCGACCGGGTGCTCGCCGCGGCCACCGAACTCAACTACGTCGCCTCGCCGTTCGCGGCGCGGCTGGCGAGCGGGCGCACCACCACGGTCGGGCTCGTCGTCCCGTTCGTGAATCGGTGGTTCTTCGCCGAAGTCATCTCGACCGTCGAGTTCGCGCTGCGGCATGCCGGGTTCGACCTGCTGCTGTACAACCTCGGCGACCACGAAGGCCGTACCCGCTTCTTCGACGTCATGCCGATGCGCAAGCGCGTCGACGGGGTGCTCGTGGCGAGCATCGTGCTCGACGACCCCGAGTTCGACGCACTGACCAAGCTCAAGCGCCCGGTCGGCCTGCTCGGGCTCGAGCGTGCGGGGGTGCTCTCCACCCGGATCGACGACGTCGCGTCGGCGCGGGCGGCGGTGGACCATCTCGTCGAACTGGGGCATCGTCGGATCGGGCTCATCGGCGGCGACACCGACGACCCGATGGCCTTCACACCGCCGCTGCACCGGCGCGACGGGTACCGCGACGCGTTGCAGGCGATCGGGCTCGACGCCGACCCTGACCTCGAGCATCTGGGATATTTCACGATCGAGGGCGGCCGCGAGGCGACCCGCAGGTTGCTCGCCCTCGACGAGCGGCCCACGGCGATCTTCGCGGAGAGCGACGAGATGGCCTACGGGGCGCTGCGCGAGATCTACGACTCGGGTCTGCGGGTGCCGGACGACCTCGCCGTCGTCGGCTTCGACGACCAGCCGTTCGCCGACCTGATGGCGCTGTCCTCGATCCGCCAGCCGGTGGCCGAGGAAGCGCTCGACATCACCACCCGGCTGCTCGCCCTGATCGCCGAGGACAGCGACGAACCGCCGGAGAACGCGTCGGTGGTCCTGCCGACCGAGTTGATCGTCCGCGGGAGCACGGTGACCGCCCCATAGGCTCGTCGGGTGAGTTTGATGCTCATCGACGCGGCCAATCTGTACTTCCGCGCGTTCCATGGGCTGCCCGCCTCGATCACCGGCCCGGACGGGCGCCCGGTCAACGCGGTGCGCGGCTTCCTGGACATGTCCGCGTCGCTGATCGAACGACGTCGGCCCACCCGGTGGGTCGCCTGCCTGGACCTGGACTGGCGCCCGGCATTCCGGGTTGAGCTGATCCCGTCGTACAAGGCGCACCGGCTGGCGAGCAACGGCACCGAGGAGATCCCCGCCGCGCTCGCGGCGCAGATCCCACAGTTGCTGTCCGTGCTCGACGCGTTCGGGCTGGCCCGCGCCGGTGCGGTCGGCTTCGAGGCGGACGACGTCATCGCGACCCTGGCCCATCGCGACACCGACCCGGTCGAGATCGTCAGCGGTGATCGGGACCTGCTCGCACTCGCGACCGACCGGGTCACCGTCCTGTACACGGGAAACGGCGTGGCGAGGATGACGCCGATGGGCCCGGCCGAGGTCCAGGCGCGGTACGGGGTGCCGGCCACGCACTACGCCGACTTCGCGATCCTGCGCGGGGACCCGAGCGACGGGCTGCCCGGAGTACCCGGTATCGGCGACAAGGCCGCCGCTGCGCTGGTCGGCCGGTTCGGCAGCATCGAGGACATCGTCCGGGCCGCGCAGGTTGGCGACGACGGCTTCCCGGCGGGCGCGGCCGGCCGGGTTCGCGCCGCGCTCGACTACCTCGGCCGGGCGCCCGGCGCGGTTCGCGGCCGCCTCGATGTGCCCCTGGACGTCATCGACGACGCGCTCTACCCCGAGCCGCGGGACGCCGGCCTGCTCGCCGAACTCGCCCGTGCGCTGGGCGTCGAGAGCTCGGTGGCGCGGCTGCAGACGGCGATCCGGACGGCGCTCGGCTGAGCCGCCGCATCACCGGACGAGATACTGGCCGTTGTCCTTGTTCTCGATGGTGACCTCGAAGGTCTTCCCGCCGGCGGCTGTGCAACTGAACGTCGCACCGTCGCTCTTCATGGTGAAGTCGCTGCCGCCGTTGCACTGGACGTTCGACGCCCCGAGGTTGTTCTCGATGTACTGCTCGACCGCCGTGTGGCTGAGCTTCTTGTCGTTCTTCAGGAGCAGCAGTACCACGGCCGCCGCGACCGCCACCACGACGACGAGGGCGACGAGGGCGACGAGCAGTCCCTTGCGGCTTTTCTTCGCCGGCGGCTGGCCGTAGGCGGGCTGGCCGTACGGCTGCTGGCCGTAGCCCGGCTGCCCGTAGGGCTGCTGACCGTAGGCGGGCTGGCCGTACGGCTGCTGGCCGTAAGCGGGCTGCGCGTAGGGCTGCTGACCGTAGGCCGGCTGCCCGTAGGGCTGCTGGCCGTAGGCGGACTGGCCGTAACCGGGCTGCTGCGTATACCCCGGCTGTCCGTAGCCGGCGGGGGTGCCGTACTGCTGCTGGCCGTAGCCCGACGCGTACCCCGGCGGCGGTGCGGACGGCTGCTCCGGCCCGAACCCGCCACCGAACGCCTGGGTCGGCTGGTAGCCGCCCGCTTCGGCCGGTCCGGTGCCCGAGGGCCCGGCCGTATCGGATCGCCCAGGGCCCGGACCGCCGAGCGAGGGTAGCGCCTGGGTGGGGTTCGTGTCGGCGTTCTCGCTGCCCGCTCTGCCCGGTGCCGTCGGATCGCCCGGTGCCGTTGGATCGCCCAGTGCCGTCGGATCGCCCAGGGGCGGCCGGTAACCCTGCGGGGCGCCGTATCCGGGCTGCGGGTAGCCAGGCGGGGGGCCCTGAGGCGGGGGGCCCTGCTGGGCCGGCGATTCCTGCGGGGCACCGCCCGGGGCGTGCACCGTGGGCTGGCCGAACATCGCGTTGCCACCAGCATTGGTCGGGCTGTCGGCTTCGTCCTCGTCGCGCGGCGGCGGCGCCCACTGCTGTTCGCCGGGGTTGCCGCTCGGGTTGCCGGACTCGGTCATGCGAGGCACCTTCTCTGTCGTTTCTCCGGCTCTGGCGCTACCCGTTGCCGGCCTCCAGGCGTGATCACGCTACTGCCTACACCACAGGACCCGCGTGCGGGACACGGCCGCCCAGTCCGGTCACCCGCGCCGGTCACCGTCGCCGGTCACCGTCACGGGGCCATGCTCTGTGCCACGACCCCGCGCCGCACCGCAATGACCGCCGCGCGCGCGGCACCCGCCGCCGGCGGCGCGCCCGGTGCGCCGGCGATCTGGTCGAGCAGATCGAGCAGTTGCTTGCACCAGCGGATGAAATCGCCGGCCGACAGTTCGGTCCCGCGATCCGCGGCTGCCAGCAGCACCCCGTCGAGCCGCTCCTGCCGGGCCCATCGATAGCTGGCCCACACGAACCCGAGTTGCGGCTCGCGGCTGCGCGGCAGCCCGCGGTCGGCCTCTTCATCGGCCAGCGCTGCCCAGATCCGGACGGTCTGGGCCAGCGCGTCACGAATCCCCGGCGTCGGCATGGCTTCGGTGCCCGACTCGTCACGGCGCGGTTCGTAGACGAGCGCCGACACGACCGCGGCCAACTCGGCCGGCTGCAAGTCGTCCCACACCCCGGCGCTCAGGCACTCGGCGACGATCAGGTCGGACTCCGACCAGATGCGGGCGAGCTGTCGGCCGGCCGGCGTCGCGTGTTCGGCATCGAGGTAGCCGCGCTCGTCGAGCAACAGGCAGATCCGGTCGAAGGTGCGGCCCAGGGATCCGGTACGGCCCTCGATCCGGTGTCGCAGGCCGTCGTTCTCCCGGGCGAGCCGCGCACGCCGCTCGGCCCACCTCGCGTGCTGCTCGCGGTCGGAGCAGGCGTGGCACGGGTGCGCCCGGATCGCGGCACGCAGCCGGGTGACCTCCTCGTCCTCGCCCGGCGTCGCTCGCTTGCGGTGCGGCGACTCCGGCTCGGCAACGTCGAGGGCACGCAGGCTGGAGGCCAGATCGCGGCGTTCCTGGGGTGAGCGGTGATTGACGTGCTTGGGCACGGTCACCCGGCCGAGGACGTCCACCGGAGCGGAGAAGTCCACCAGCGAGAGCCGCCCGGACCAGCGCGACTCGGTGACGACGAGCGGGCGCGGGTCGTCCCGTGGGTGCACGCCGGGATCGAGGACGACGGCCAGCCCGGCACGCCGGCCGCGCGGCACGCGGACGACGTCGCCGCGGCGCAGCTTCTCCAGCGAGGCGGCAACGGCACCGCGGCGCGCCCGGGCGCCGTCGCGTGCCGCGGCGCTCTCCAGCTCGCTCAGCCGTCGGCGCAGGTCGGCGTAGCCGGCGAAGTCGCCGAGGTGGCAGTGCATCTGCTTGGCGTAGTCGTCGAGCAGCTGTTCGTTGCGCCTGATCTGCTTCACCAACCCGGCGACCGCGCGGTCGGCCTGGAACTGCGCGAAGGACGACTCGAGGAGATCGCGGGCGGCCGCGCGGCCCATCTGGTCGACGAGGTTGACCGCCATGTTGTACGAGGGGCGGAACGACGAGCGCAGCGGATAGGTCCGGGTAGAGGCGAGGCCGGCGACCCGCACCGGGTCGACCTCCGGAGCCCAGAGCACCACTGCGTGGCCCTCGACGTCGATGCCGCGCCGGCCGGCGCGGCCGGTCAGCTGGGTGTACTCGCCAGGAGTCACGTCGGCGTGCGTCTCACCGTTGAACTTCGTCAGCCGCTCGAGCACGACACTGCGTGCCGGCATGTTGATGCCGAGCGCGAGCGTCTCGGTGGCGAACACCGCGCGGACCAGACCGCGTACGAACAGCTCCTCGACCGTCTGCTTGAACGCTGGGATAAGCCCGGCGTGATGCGCGGCGATGCCGCGCCGCAACGCATCGCGCCAGTCCCAGTATCCGAGCACCTCGAGATCTTCGGCGGCGACTGTCGAGGTCAGCTCGTCGACCACGGCGTCGATCTCGTCGCGTTCGTCCTCGGACGTGAGCCACAGCCCGGCCCAGACGCACTGGCGGACAGCGGCGTCACACCCCGCCCGGCTGAAGATGAAGGTGATCGCGGGCAGCAGTCCCTCGCTGTCCAGCTTGGCGATCACGTCCGGCCGGTGCGGCGGCCGGTAGCCGCGCCCCGGCCGGCCACCGCGGCGGTTGGGCACCGGCTCGAACTGCCGGTCGCGGTCGGCGACGTGGCGCAGCAGCTCTCCGTCGACCGCCGTGCCATCGGCGCTCCCCTGCCCATCGTCAGCCGAGCTGAACAGGTCGAACAGCCGCTTGCCGACGAGCATGTGCTGCCACAGGGGTACCGGGCGCTGCTCGTGCACGATCACCCTGGTCTCGCCGCGCACGCTGACGAGCCACTCGCCGAACTCCTCGGCGTTGGACACCGTCGCGGAGAGCGACACCAGCCGGATCGCGGCGGGCAGATGGATGATCACCTCTTCCCACACCGCGCCGCGGAAGCGATCGCCGAGGTAGTGCACTTCGTCCATCACGACGTAGCCCAGGTCGACGAGCGAGCTACTGCCCACGTAGAGCATGTTGCGCAGCACCTCGGTGGTCATCACGACCACGGGCGCCTCGCCGTTGACAGTGGTGTCGCCGGTCAACAAACCCACCCGGTCGGCGCCGTAGCGCGCCACCAGATCGTTGAACTTCTGGTTGGACAGCGCCTTGATCGGCGTCGTGTAGAAACACTTCTGCCCGGCCGCGAGCGCGAGGTGGACGGCGAACTCGCCGACGACGGTCTTGCCGGCCCCGGTCGGCGCACAGACCAGCACCGAGTAGCCGTCCTCGAGCGCCGCGCACGCGTCGTCCTGGAAGGCGTCGAGCGGGAACGGGTAACCGGTCCGGAAATCACTGAGAACCGGTCCGGACATGGGCACAGCCTAGGTCGAGTCGCTCCAGTCGAGCCGGCGCGGGATCGGGTCGATCTCGGACGCCACGGCGTCGTCCAGGTGCGGCTCGGCCCGCTCCGCGGCCAGCCTGCGCTCCTTACGCCGGTCGTGCACCGTCGCGACCTGCACCGCAACCTCGAACAACAGCGCCATCGGCAGCGCCATGGCGCACATCGTGAACGGGTCGGTACTGGGCGTGGCGACCGCCGCGAACAGGAAGATGAGGAAGATGCCGACGCGGCGCGACTTCCGTAGCAGCTTCGCCGGCAACGCGCCGACGAAGTTCGCCATCACGATGATCAACGGCAGCTCGAAGGCGGCTCCGAACACGACCAGCATGAGCGTGACGAACGAGATGTAGTCGCTCACGGTCAGCTGCGCCACCGCGCCCGAGCCGGCCTGCTCGAGGACGAAGCGCAAGCCCTTCGACAACACGACGTAGGCGAGCGACACACCGGCCGCGAAGAGCACGGTCGAGAAGAAGATGAACCACAGGGTGTACTTGCGTTCCTTGCGGCGCAGCCCGGGCGTGATGAATGCCCAGATCTGGTACAGCCACAGTGGACCGGTCATGACCGCCCCGGAGATCGCGCACACCTTCAGCCGGGTGGTGAAGCCGTCCAGCACGCCGTGATAGACGAGCGCGCAGTCGTCGGTGTTGTTGGCGATGTAGCGGTACTTCTCGGGGACGCTGCAGTACGGGTGGCGCAGGATGTCGAGGATGTGCCCGTAGAGGAACCAGCCGACCACTGCGCCGGCTCCCACGATCAACACGATGATGATCAGCCGGCGGCGCAGTTCGCGGAGGTGGTCGAGGACCGGCATCCGGCCCTCGGGATTCTTTGCTGCCCTACGCAGCCGGCTCGGGATGACCGCCACAGATCACCGCAACCGCGCCGCGGCAGCGCGTTGCTGGGCGGCCGCGAGGTCATCGCGCAGCGCCGTGAGTTGCCCGGCGGCGCTCTGCAGCCGGAGCGTGTCGCGGCGCAGCCGATTCGCCTTCCAGATGATCTCGTAGGCGCAGAAGCCGAGAACCACGACGGCCACCGCCCCGGCGACCGCCCACGCGATGATCGGCACGAGCACGAGATGACTCTACTTCGCGGCGTACTGCTCGAGGGCGCGTTCGGCCTCGGTGCGGATCCCCTCGGCGAGCCAGCCGGGTGAGAGCACCTCGACCTGGCCGGCCGAGCCGAGCACCAGCGCGCGCACCCATCCCGGGTCCGCGACGCGCAGGCTTATCCGGACGCGCTCGCCGTCGTCGGCGACGTCCTCGGCCACGTAGTAGTCGGCGACCCAGGCGTAGGCCGGGCTGAGCCGCAGGACGACGAGCAGGTGTTCCGACGCGGGCCGGAACACCCCGCCCGACACGTCACGCGGCTGCACGTCCGCGGGCACGTGCGCGGCCTCGTCGAGGATCCGGGCGCTCCCGATGCGGTCGACGCGGAACAGCCGCATGCCCTCGGCCTGCCGGCACCACGCCTCGAGGTAGGTACGGCCGTCGGCTTCGATGACCCGCAGCGGATCGACGGTCCGCTCGCCCGTCTCGTCGCGCGATGCGCTGTAGTAGAGCAGCCGCAGCGCTCGCCGGTCCTCGATCGCGCGGTGCAGTACGACCAGCACCCGCTCGCCGGCGTCCAGTTCGACGGTCACGGTGGAGTCGTCGACGGCGCCACCGGCGGCCGCCTCCACCTTGGCGAGCGCGCGCTGGATGGCATCGGTGTCGGCGAGGCCCGGCGTCTCGGCGAGGGTGCGCAGCGCGACGACGAGCGCGAGCGCCTCTTCCGCGGTAAGCCGCAGCGGCCGTGACATGCCGGCGTCGAACACCACCGACACCGTCTCGCCCTCGAAGGCCAGATCGATGAGATCGCCCGGTCCGTGGCCGGGCAGCCCGCACATCCAGAGCAGGGTCAGATCGCGGCGCAGTTGCGCCTCGGAGACGCCGAAGTCGGCCGCGGCCTCGGCCACCTGGATGCCCGGCCGCGCCTGCAGGTAGGGAACGAGCGCGAGCAGCCGCGGCACGCGTTCCTCGTTCGACGTGACGGCCATCAGCTCTGCCCCGCCGAGGCGCGCAGCCGCTCGACGACCGCAGTGACGAGATCCGCCGGCGCCAGCACCTGCGCGCTGGAGCCGGCACTCGCGATCACCCGCGCCAGCCGGTTCGGGTCGCTGAAGCTGATGGTCAGGACGCCGTTGTCGTCGCTCTCGGCGATCCGGCGCAGCTGACCCCCGCCGGACCCGGAGACCCGCACCCGCGCACGCTGCTCGTCGTCCGGCCATCCGCCGGCGACCATCTCCAGCAGATCGACCTTCGCCGGCCGCTCGAATGCGCCGGGCCCGCCCACGGTCGTGACCCGCCCGGTGATCCGGGAGAGCCGGAAGCTGCGGGACTCCCCGCGGTCGCGGTCGAAGCCGGCGACGTACCACCGCCGCCGCCACGACAGCACGCCCCAGGGCTCGATCGTGCGCAGCTCGGGTTCCACGGCCCCGGCCTTCACGTACTCGAACCGGACGGCGGTCGCCGAGCGCGCCGCGTCGAGCAGGGCCGGCAGGCTGGGATCGCTCGCGTCGAGCATCGGCATCGCGCCCGGGGCATCGGCTGCGTGCACCTCGGTACCGGCGGCCCGCAGCTTGATCAGCGCCGAGCGGGCCGCCTCGCCGAGCGTGGCGGACTGCCACAGCCGGGCGGCGAGGCCGACCGCGGCCGCCTCGGCGGCGTCGAACTCGACCGGCGGCAGTTCGTAGTCCCCGCGCCGGATGCGGTAGCCGTCCTCGTTGTCGAAGTGGCTGTTACGGCCGGTCTCGAGCGGAATCCCGAGATCGCGAAGCTCAGCCTTGTCCCGCTCGAACATCCGCTTGAAGGCCTCGTCGGTCGCCCTCGACCCGTCACCGGCCTCGTAGCCGGGGACCGCGTCGCGGATCCGCTCCGCGCTCAGGAACTGGCGGGTGGAGAGCAGGCAGATGACCAGGTTCACGAGTCGCTCCGCGCGCCGGGCCGCCATGTCCTCGAAACTAATGCCCCCGCGTCCCCTGCGCGTGGAAGAACGCGAACCTGCGGGCGCCGTGCTCACGTCGGAAATCCTCGCAGAGTCGGTGGAGTGGTGCGAAATGCATTCAGTGGTGCGAAACGTCGCGTCAGTCACCCGGCCACGCACGGGTGCGCATCACATCGAGGCGATCAGCTTCTCGACCCGTTCGTCGACACTGCGGTACGGGTCCTTGCACAGCACGGTCCGCTGCGCCTGGTCGTTCAGCTTCAGGTGCACCCAGTCGACGGTGAAGTCGCGCCGCCGTTCCTGGGCACGGCGGATGAAGTCGCCGCGCAGTTTGGCGCGGGTCGTCTGCGGCGGCACGCTCTTGGCCTCGAAGATCGTCAGATCGGACACGACCCGTTCGACGGCACTGCGTGCCTGGAGCAGGTAGTACAGCCCGCGGGTGCGCGAGATGTCGTGGTACGCGAGGTCCAACTGGGCGACACGCGGCGAGGACAGGGGCAGATCGTGCTTCGCACGGTAGCGCTCGATGAGCTGGTACTTCGTGGCCCAGTCGATCTCCCGGTCGATCATCGAGAGGTCCTGCTGCTCGACGGCGTCCAGGGTGCGGCCCCACAGCTCCAGCACCCGCTTCGACGTCGTGTCCTCGCCGTTGCGCGCGACGAAGTCCACCGCGCGGCTGTAGTACTCGCGCTGGATCTCCAGCGCGGAGGCGCTGCGGCCGGCCGCGAGCCGCACCGGGCGGGTGCCGGTGAGGTCGTGGCTGATCTCGCGGATCGCCCGGATCGGGTTCTCCAGGGTGAGGTCGCGGAAGGTCACGCCGTGCTCGATCATCCGCAACACCAGATCGGCCGAGCCGACCTTCAGCAGCGTCGTCGCCTCGTTCATATTCGAGTCGCCGACGATCACGTGCAGGCGGCGGTACCGCTCGGCGTCCGCGTGCGGCTCGTCGCGGGTGTTGATGATGGGCCGGCTGCGCGTGGTCGCCGAGGAGACGCCCTCCCAGATGTGCTCGGCGCGCTGGCTGACGCAGTACACGGCCCCGCGCGGGGTCTGCAGCACCTTGCCCGCCCCGCAGATCAGCTGGCGGGTGACGAGGAAGGGGATGAGGACGTCGGCGAGCCGGCTGAACTCGCCGTGCCGGCCGACGAGGAAGTTCTCGTGGCAGCCGTAGGAGTTGCCGGCCGAATCGGTGTTGTTCTTGAACAGGTAGATGTCACCGGCGATGCCCTCGTCGTGCAGGCGCTTCTCGGCGTCGACGACCAGCCCCTCGAGTACCCGTTCGCCGGCCTTGTCGTGCGCAACCAGGCTCTCCAGCGAGTCGCACTCGGGAGTGGCGTACTCGGGGTGGCTGCCGACGTCGAGGTAGAGGCGCGCACCGTTCTTGAGGAACACGTTCGACGAGCGCCCCCAGGACACCACCCGGCGGAACAGGTACCGGGCGACCTCGTCCGGGGAGAGCCGGCGCTGGCCGTGGAAGGTGCACGTCACGCCGTACTCGTTCTCGATGCCCATGATGCGTTTGTGCACGCGTCCAGCCTAGATGCGGATCGGTCCGGACGCGGGGACGAGGGCTCTTGACCTGCAGCTTTACATAGGGCATCCTCGTGTACAGAGACACGACGCAAACACGTCTTGTGTACATCGGCGGAAGGTGGCGACAATGCGCGAGGGATCGCTATCGGGCCGGGCCGCACCGGTCCTGGCAGTGGGCGAACGGCCGGACTGGCGAGACGGCAAGCGCTACCTCTGGCTGCTGGGCACCGTCGTGCCGCTGTTCATGTTCGTCGGCTGGGGGTTGGTGAACGCGACCGGCCTGGGCGTGTTCTGGTGGATCGGGCCGATGGTCGTCTACGTGATGATCCCGCTGCTCGACCTGCTGATCGGCGACGACCCGAGCAACGCGCCCGAGGACGTCGTCGCCTGGCTCGAACAGGACCGGTACTACCGCTGGATCACCTACCTGTTCATCCCCTGCCAGTTCGCCACGCTGTTCGTCGGGTTCTGGTTGATGACCCGCAACGGCGGCCTGGGCGTGGTCGACAAGGTCGGCATCGCGGTCACCCTGGGGATGCTGAACGGCATCGCGATCAACACCGCGCACGAACTCGGCCACAAGAAGGAGCACCTCGAGCGCTGGTTCGCCCGCATCGCCCTCGCCCCGTGCGGCTACGGGCACTTCTTCATCGAGCACAATCGGGGCCACCACGTCCGGGTGGCCACCGCCGAGGACCCGGCGTCCAGCCGGCTTGGTGAGTCGTTCTGGGCGTTCTGGCCGCGCACCGTCGTGGGCAGCGCGCAGAACGGCTGGCGGCTCGAGAAGAGCCGGCTGCGCCGGATGGGCAAGAACACCTGGACGCTGCGCAACGACGTGCTGAACGCCTGGGCCATGACGATCGTGCTGTGGGCGGTGCTCGTCGTCCTGTTCGGCGTCGGAATTCTCCCCTACCTGCTGCTGCAGGCCGTGCTCGCCTTCAGCCTGCTGGAAGCGGTGAATTACTTGGAGCACTACGGCCTGCTGCGCCAGACCCTGCCGAACGGCCGGTTCGAGCGTGTGACCCCGCGGCACAGCTGGAACAACAACCACCTGACGACGAACCTGTTCCTCTACCACCTGCAACGGCACAGCGATCACCACGCCAACCCGACGCGGCGATACCAGGCGCTGCGGCACTTCGAGGACTCGCCGCAGCTACCGGCCGGGTACGCCGCGATGATCGTCCTGGCGTACTTCCCGCCGCTGTGGCGGCGGGTGATGGACAAGCGCGTCCTCGCCCACTACGCCGGGGATGTGTCGCTGGCCAACATCCAGCCGCGCAAGCGGGCCAGAGTCCTCGCGAAATACGGACGGCCCGCGTCGTCCGTCGCGTCGACCGCAGCCTGACCGGCCGCGCCGCATGGCTACCTACCGCTGCGAAGTCTGTGGCTACGTGTACGACGAGACGGCCGGCGACCCGCGCGAAGGCTTCCCGGCCGGTACCGGTTGGGACGACGTCCCGGACGACTGGTGCTGCCCGGACTGCGGCGTGCGCGAGAAGGTCGACTTCCTGCCCGTCGACGGTGCGTGACGTGGCCGCCGAACCGCTCGCCGACCGGATCCCGTATCCGACCGCTGCCCGCACCCTGCTGCGCGACACGGTGCTGGTCGCGGTCGACGACCTCGTGCGGGCCCGCGGCTGGTCGGCGACCACGATGTCCGACGTCGCCGCGGCGGCCGGCGTGAGCAGGCAGACCCTCTACAACGAGTTCGGCTCCCGGCAGGCGCTGGTCGAGGCCTACATCGCCCGGGAGATCCAGAACCTGGTCGCCGAGGTGACCAAGGAGGTGGTTGCCAACGCCGACGACGCACACCGGGCGCTGCGGATCGCGTTCACCCTGTTCCTCAAGCTCGCCTCGGACGAGCCGGTCGTCCAGCTGATCGCGAGCGACGCGGCCGGCGGTGAGCTCTACCGGCTGCTCACCGGTGTCGGGCAGGCGCTGGCCGGCGAGCAGGTTGGCCGGCTGATCCCGCAGGTCTGGCCGCAGGTGGGAGCCGACGACGCGCGACTGCTCGCCGACTCGCTGGTCCGGCTCGCGATCAGCCACGCTTTGCTGCCCAGCCAGGATCCGGCCGCGACCGCGCGCGATGTGGGTCGCATGCTGGCGCCGTTCGTCGACGTGCTGCTCACCCGGCCGGCGTGAGCAGTTGGGTCGACGCTCGCCTCCATGTCGCGGACCGCGTTCCCAGGTCGTGTCGCTAGAGCTTGAGCTGCAGGATCGGCGACCCGTCCGGCAAGGTGATCTGCAGGCGGGCGATGTCCGACTCCTGCACGGCGGTGCCGCCGGTGAAGGCGATTTCGTTGCCCGGCACGAGGGTCCAGCTGCCGGCGTCGTGCTTCTCCCCCGACCTGTCGATGACGACGAGCCGGTAGGGCTCCCAGCGCTCGATGTTCTGTGAGTACTGGCAGTGCAGGTCGATCTCGGTACCCCAGGACTTCGCGACCAGGGTGGCGGTGGCCGTCACCGGGCTGGGCCGCACCTGGCCGAAGGCCAACGCCGGGGCCGCCGGGGTCGTGGCGGACGGCCACAGCACGACGGCCAGCGCGATGGCGCAGGCCGCGGCCGCAGCCGCGAGGGACCCGATGATCCAGCGCCGCCGCGCACGCTCGCGCCCGGCCCGGCGCAGCAGGCCGGGCAGCAGGGTTTCCGGGATCGGCCCCGGATCGCCGGGATTGCCGGCGTCGGCGGCGCTCAGCTCGTCGAGCAGGCCGGCGGCAGCACGTGCGTCGGCGACGCGGGCGCGGCACTCGGCGCACGTCTCGAGATGCTTCTCGAACGCCGCGCGCTCCTGCGGCGCGAGCGCGCCGAGCACGTATGCGGCGTCGTCATGGCGGAACGGATCGGCAGTCATCGGAATGACCTCCGCGGACAACCTTGGACCGCGAACCGGAGGTGCGCGTCCACTCGTGTTCTCACAGTGCACCCCCCAGTTCCTCGACCGCGAGCCGCAGGGAGCGCAGCGCGTAGTGGGTCCGGGACTTGACCGTGCCCGGTGGGATGCCCAGCGCCGCCGCCGCCTCGGCGACCGACGCTCCGCGGAAATAGCACTCGAGCAGCACCGCCCGGTGGTCCGCGCTCAGGGTGCGCAGGGCCGCGCCGACGAGGTGCCGATCGACGACGTGGTCGGTCTCGTCCGGGACCGGGTTTTCCGGGAGGTGTTCGACCGCACGTTCGCGACGCGATCGGGCCGTGCGCCATTCGTCGATGACGATCCGCTTGGCCACAGTGAAGAGCCACCCACGGGCCGACCCGGTTTCCTGGGCGAGTACCCGCGGATTGCGCCACGCCCGGAGCATCGTCTCTTGCACGACGTCCTGCGCCTGCGCGCGGTCGCCGTTGGTCAACCCGACGACATACGCCCACAACGCGGTGCCGTGCTGGTCGTGCAGAGCGCGCAGCAGGTCGCCGTCGTCGGTTCTCACGTCACCCCCGCGGTGCGTGGTGGGCCGTTCGGCCAGCTGCGTCCTGCTCACGGTGACAATACGAGAATGCGGCCGCCATCGGTTCGATTTCCGAGCGGACTGAACCGGTGCACAGCACTGTTACGTAGCTTCGGAGTGTGAGTGAAACGCATTCGGAAACCCGCCCACTGCCCGATCGGCGCACCGTGCTGCTCGCCGGCGCGGGCGGCCTCGGCATCGTCGCGCTGGCCGCCTGTTCCCCCGGCAAGACGCCGCCCGGTGGGGCGCCACAGGTCAAGAAGGACGCGACTGTCGCGAAGTTGTCGGCCGTACCGGTCGGCGGGGCCATCCGCGTCGAGCTGGACGGCTCACCGGCGATCCTGGCCCGGCCGAGCGCGCAGCAGGTCGTGTGTTTCAGTGCGATCTGCACGCATCTGGGTTGCACTGTCTCGCCCGTCGGCGACAAGCTCGACTGCCCGTGTCACGGCTCACAGTTCAACGCGCTGACCGGCCAGGTGCTGCAGGGGCCGGCCACGAGTCCGCTGCCCAAGATCGGCGTGCGGGTCAGGAACGACGAGATCGTCACGACCTGATCACGGCGCGTCGGTGTCGCTGTCGCCCGCGTCGGCCGGACCGGCAGCACTCTCGTCGGCCTCGCTCGGCGCAGGCTCCTCGGCGGCCTCGCTCGGCGCGGGCTCCTCGGCGGTCGGGTCGACCGGCAGAGGCAGCAGCTCGGTCAGCGCCAGGCCGGCGAGCCGGCGGAACTTGCGCTTGCCGCGGGAGCGGTCGAGGACGGCAACTTCGAGCTGGCTGGCCGCCAGGGTCCGCGGCGTCGCGTCGGCCCCCGCCGCAGCCAGTGCCTTCACCGCGGTGCCCAGTGCCTCGCGCAGCGGCAGCCCGGGTGCGTATCCGGCGCGCATCTCGTTGGTCAGCAGATCTGCCTGGCCGCCCATGGCGAGGAACTCCGGCTCGTCGACGATCGTGCCGTCGTAGGTCAGCCGGTACATCTGGTCCTCGGCCGGCGTCACACCCACCTCGGCGACGCAGATCTCGACCTCGTACGGTTTCTGCTGCTCGGTGAAGATCGTGCCGAGGGTCTGGGCGTAGGCGTTGGCGAGCATCCGCGCGGTGACGTCGCGGCGGTCGTAGGAGTAGCCGCGCAGATCGGCCAGCCGGATGCCGGCAACCCGCAGGTTCTCGTACTCGTTGTACTTGCCGACGCCGGCGAAGCCGATCCGGTCGTAGATCTCGCTGACCTTGTGCAGCGTGGGACTGGCGTTCTCGGCGACGAACAGCACGCCGTCGGCGTAGGTGACGACGATGACGCCCCGGCCGCGCGCGATGCCCTTACGCGCGAACTCGGAGCGGTCGCGCATCAGCTGTTCGGCTGAGACATAGAACGGCATGGTCATGTGCGGGTTCTCCTCAGCTGCCCGGCCGGGCTTCGCGGTCGGCGAGGATCTCGCGCACCATGGCGGCCAGTTCGTCGTCGTCGATGCGATTGGTGCCGGCAGCGGTGGCGGTCATCACGACCGGGTAGATGCGTCGGGTGATGTCCGGGCCGCCGGTGGCCGAGTCGTCGTCCGCAGCGTCGTACAGCGCCTCGAGAGTCACCCGGACGACCTCCTCACGGGACATCGCCGGCCGCCAGAGCTTCTTGAGCGCGCCGCGGGCGAACAGGGAACCGGAGCCGATGCTGGAATGGTGCTGTTCGGCGTAGCGGCCACCGGTGATGTCGAAGCTGAAGATGCGCCCGGCGCTCGAGAGGTCGTCGGCGTCGAGGTCGAATCCGGCGAACAGCGGCAGGACCGCGAGGCCCTGCAGCGCCTCGCCGAGGTGACCGCGGATCATCGTGGCCAGCCGGTTCGCCTTGCCTTCGAGGGTGAGTTGGGTCCCCTCGATCTTCTCGTAGTGCTCCAGTTCGACCTGGTAGAGCCGGACGATCTCGACGGCGAGACCGGCAGCGCCGGCGATGCCGACGAGCGAGTAGTCGTCGGTGGCGAAGACCTTCTCGATGTCGCGCTGGGCGATGAGGTTGCCCGCAGTCGCACGGCGGTCCCCCGCCATCACCACGCCGTCGGCGAAGGTCGCGGCCACGATCGTGGTGCCATGAGGCACCAGGCTGGGGTCGCCCAGCCGGTTCGGGATCAGATTCGGAGCGGCCGCGGACAGGAACTCGGCGAACGAGGACGAGCCGGGCGAAGTGGCGTAGCGCAGGATCCCGTGCACGTCACGCGGACGGTCGTTGCTCAACGGGGCTCCCTCACGCCTGGGCACTACTCGGCTGCTGCCCGTCGACCCTACCTACGCGTGTGATCGCGCCGCATGTCAGGCGATGCGCGGCTCGCCATCTTGATGATCAAGGCCGTACCGCTGCCGGACGGCGGTACGACCTTGATCATCAGGGGTGGTTTGTCTACTGACCCCCTTTTTGGACAAAGGCCCGAACGAAGTCCTCGGCATTCGACTCTAAGACCTCGTCGATTTCGTCGAGAATCGCGTCGACATCTTCGGTGAGCTTCTCGTGCCGTTCGGCGACATCGGTACTCGCCTCGACGGTCTCCTCGACCGCTTCTTCGGACTGCTTCTGTGGCTTGCTCTGGCCGCTGTCATGAGTAGGCATCGCGGCCCCCCTCTCCTCAGGTTCCCTGACGATCACCCTAGCTCGCGCAGGTGACGAACCCGCGCTGAACCGGCCTGTCGGTGGACGGTTCTACCGTTCTGCCATGACCGTTCCCGCAGTCGTCAGCCTGGTCACCCTCGGCGTGCGTGACGTCGACGCCGCCACCGCGTTCTACGAGCGGCTCGGGTTCCGCAAGTCGGGCGCGTCGGTCGAGGGCGACGTCAGTTTCTTCCACACCGCCGGCGCACTGCTCGCGGTCTGGGGTGCCGACGATCTCGCCCACGACGCCCGCGCCGCGCAGGTCGTCGAGCCGGGCACCTTCCGCGGCGTCGCGTTCGCCATCAACGTGAGTTCCGACGCCGCCGTCGACGCCGCTCTCGCGGTCGCCGAAGACGCCGGCGGGCGCATCGTCAAACCCGGCGAGCCCACCGGGTGGGGCGGCTACCAGGGCTACTTCGCCGACCCCGACGGGCACTACTGGGAGGTCGCGCACAACCCCTTCTGGCCGATCGGCCCCGACGGCCGCCCGCAGCTGCCCGACTGACGTCTCAGCCGGCGTAGAACGCGTGCGTCGCGGTCGCGCCGCCGTCGGCAGCCACCTCGGCGCCGGTCACGTAGGAGCTCCGGTCGCTGGCCAGGAACAGCACCACCTCGGCGATGTCCTCGGACTGCCCCATCCGGCGCAGTGCGATTCGCTTCGTCGCGGGCGACAGGTCGATCTCGTGCCCGCCGGCCGCGTCCTTCACCATGTCCGTCTCGATCATCCCGGGGTGCACGGAGTTCACCCGGATGCCGTGCGGCCCCAGCTCGAGCGAGGCCACCTTGGTCATGCCGCGGATCGCGAACTTCGTCGACGTGTACGCCGTCAGGTACGGCATGCCGGCCAGCCCCTCGATCGAGGAGATGTTGACGATCGAGCCCTTGCCCTTGGCCATCATCGGCTTGGACACCGCGCGCATGCCCAGGAACGTGCCGACCTGGTTGACGTTCACGATCCGCATGTAGTCCTCGAGCGGCATGTCGGGCAGCGCGGCGAAGCGCAGGATTCCGGCGTTGTTGACCAGAATGTCGACACCGCCGAGCGTCTCGACCGCCTCGTTCACCACGCTGGCCCAGTCGTCCTCGGAGGTCACGTCCAGATGCCGGTAGACGGCC